>JAHCSU010000099.1 GCA_023522315.1 Nostoc sp. CCCryo 231-06 | reverse complement strand
TCTCCAGTCTCAAGAGCTTATCATAACCCCTTGGGGGCTAAGTGGGGTACAAAATTCAATTGAGTCAAATATACCCCACTTAGCCCCTATATATACCCTATGCAGGGGTCATATTCTTCCAAAAGTACTAACCTATATTTGGGGTATATATAGCCCCCATATAGCCCCCATGAGCAATTTTTGAAATCTTTTTTATCAACACAGTAGAAATTAATTTAGTTAGATGGTTGACTATTTGATTTATACTTTAATATCAATTTTTTTATTACCAAATTTAGCAATTTAGTTCTCCGCAAGATGTCTAGCCAAGGTTCTGATCCACTTGGAATTTACCTACGACAAATTGCTCGTTTGGACAAGCTATTGCAAGACTTGAGATTTTCGTTTGGGCTTGTAAGCTCAATACTGCTAGTTGAAAAACAGTACAGTCTTGATCTATAACTTTTTGTTTCTTACGTAACTTAGAGTTATTACTTGCTTACAGGTTCAGCCTTCTCGACTGAATTATCATTCACGCCCAAAGTCAATTCCAAAGCCTGCCGTGCCGGGTACGCTTTCACGACCTGCCGATAAACTTCATAGTTAGTAGGTAGCGTATTCTGTGCATTACCCACTCCATAGGTCAATTTGTACTTTACATCTTTCACCAATTCGGGTTTGCCTGCTTCAAGTTGAGTTTTTTTGCGTTGTTCAACTTGCTCAACACTTGGTCGCGGCGGTAAAGTAGGCCACCATAACCCCCGGTCATCTGGGCCGACAACTGCTCCTAGCGGTTTTACTCCATTCCGATTCAGCATTGAAGTAGTAGCAAAAGTTTCAATGTGTGGCTGTGGTTCACTAGTTAGGTTATTGGCATATTTAACTTGCCAGGTGTAACTAGTGAGTGCTGTAGCTTCATACTCTTGAGTTGTAGCGGTGCTGCAACTAGTTAGTGTGAGCGCCGTTAGTGCAGTCATTATAGAAGTGAAAAATCTCATTTGCATTATCAATCGTTAATGTCTCTTACCAGTCACTCTTAAAGAGGGTGTGTGTCATCATTGCTGCCAAGGTGAAAGAATCGCTGTTGTTGAAAGCACCTCCCCCGTTATTAATCTGATAGCCGTCTGCTCACAATTAGGGCATTGGATTTTTACTTGAATTAGTGAAGGACGGCCTTTGTACTCTCCCATCACAGGTTCACCAGTGTACTCACTGAGTATTCCCTGCTGACAGTGGTAACACTCGAATATAATCCGCCTCACTGGTTTGTTGTAGTCTAAAAATCTCACCTACTGAAACCGTTCTGCTGATAATTCCTGTTTGACTCTGTGAGATTCAGGCGATCGCTGTGGTTTCGATTGTTGCACTGATTCATCATCGGGGTCAGTGTAGACGCTTTGCGGCAAGTCGAGTGACATCGCAAGTTATTCTACTTGTTGCTGCGATGGCTCATTCGCAACAGGTGTATAGTGGGGCTGAGATTTAACCGGAGTTTGCTCTATTGGTTTATTAGTAGGATTTGGGTTAGGTTGCGGTACAGTAGCATTGGATTTTGGTTGTTGTTTAAGTGGTTTAGATGGGCGTTGGGTAGATTTCATTGACATCCCCGGTTCAGTGAACTAAGTCTGACTAGATAGTATTAGTCCAATTTTTTCCGAATCTCTTTTGCCTTAGCTTCTAATACAGCCAATAAATCTCTCAGTTGCTCTTGCTGGATATCTTCGATCTTAGTTGCTGAGACATCTCGAATTAGAGAACTGATTTGGTGACTTGGTTTAGCTTTTGTTTCAGGATCATGTTCAGCAATAGTTTGGGCAACGAGAGAACGAGTTTGAGCTACTGTTAGCCTTTCTTGCAAAACTTGTGATGTAGCATCTTGTCGGATTTTAAGAGCTTTAGTTTCCTCAATTTTTAAATTTTTAGAATTTAGTTTTTGGAGCGATCGGGCATGGTTTGCACCAAGTCCTGATTCTCTAATCGCAATTTTTAAGTCTCCTGAAAGCCGTAAGCAAGGAAAGATATTTGCATCCACTGATGCTGGATTTTGTTGAAAACGTAGTAACAACAGAAGAATACTTTGCTCTATTTCGTCTAAATTAAATTCTTTAATGCCTTCTGACTGCTCTTTTCTAGTTAAAATAACCAATTCAGTTAATTGAGGCAAAAGTTTTTTTGCGTTTAACCTAGCTATTACTCTCCTAAGAGCTTTAACTACTTCTTCTTGTTCAATTTCCAGGGCTAACTTAGCCTGTTGAATCAAACCTTCGGCTAAATCTAGCTCATTCAAGCTTTCTCGGTGAAGACTAGTTAATAAGGTGCGTGCATGTAATTCCTCTTCAGAAAGTTCTTTCAGAAGCATCACTGCATCAAGCATTTCAATTTCTGGCTGTAACTCTTCTGCAACCGATCTCCATCTCCGTTCTCCATCAAAAAGGAGATTTCCCGGTAGTAAAATAATTGGCTCTTGTTGCCCTTCCTCTCTAATTGAAACAGCCATACTCCGAATACTATCCGAAGTAAATGTTTGCCTTACTTGTTTGGGATTGGGTCTTACTTCGCTGTAGTGAATTTTGAAAATTCCAGATGCTTTCAAATGTTCTCGTAGGTCTTCAATAGTTTGATTGAGGAGTCTACGCTCTTCTTCAGCAAGCTTTCCCTGCGCCTGATCATCTTTTAATCTTGTAATCTCTGCCTGTAACTCTTCTACTCGCTCTTCAAGCTCAAATCTCTGTTGTGAATCAGCAGCAGAAGCAAACATTCCAAGTACGCTCGGTTTGTTTGGTTTTGTCATTTATTAACCTCTTATTAGCTTAAGTTCTTGAACTAATGCGTCAACAATTGGCGTAAAATCTCCTCTTGCATCTTTGCCCGGTCTGTAAATCCCTAGAGGTAGCCCTCTCCCAGAAGCATTAAGAATATCCGCTGATTCTCGAATTGGGCTAAAATACTGAATTCCCAAATTTTTACAGACTAGGGGAAGTTCCTCGACAATACTTCTATGCGCTCCCCAATCACTTTTCCAACGAGTGGGAACTATACCTAATATTTTCGGAGTCGGTTTCAATCTCAGCCGCTTGCAGTTGAAATAGTACCATTCAATCATTGCCGCAGCACTTTGAGAAGCTTTGTATTCAGGTTGAATTGGAATTAACACGTGGCTAGAAGCTGCAAGAGCAGTCAGTGGTAAAGGCTCCAATGTTGCAGGACAATCGATAATTACAAAATCGTGAGATAAGGGGTAATCACTCAACCGATCTGCAAGAGTATAAGCTCCACGCAGATCCTTTGAAATTGCCCGAATTGTTTCGTGCAATTCTTTTCCGCCTTTACAAACTTGAATTTTATCAATCTTACCTTGCCAAGCTGTAACTAAAGGCCAGTTTCCTTTGAAGTCTGGATCGTAAACATTAGCCATTGTTCCCTGTGTTTTAAATTCTCCTAATCCGCAAAATAATGTCAATGATTCGTTAGGATCGATGTCTAATAGTGCCACTGAATAGCCACGAACACCCAATTCATACGCAAGATTGTATGAAATAGTACTTTTCGCCACTCCTCCAGCGTTTGTCTCAATCGAAAGGGTCAAATTGGCAGACATAATTTTTTCTCTTTCTTGGTTACTATACTTCACACTCCCAGTCATGAGATAACGTTATATCAGTTTGGACGAATAATTTTGAGATAATGTTATATCATTTTTCTAATTTATCTAACAAAGATTGCTACTCCCTTCCCACTCAAAGAATACCTAAATTTTTTTAACGTAGACGCGGAGCGGCTACTCTACGAGTTCTCCAACGGAGTACCCGCAGGCACAATCTCACGGGCATTGAAGAAAATTGGCTTCACTCGAAAAAAAAGACCTACGGCTACCGTGAGCGCGATGTTCGCGTAGCGTCTCGTAGAGAAGGCAAACGGCAGGCGTTTATAGCGCAGTTGTCCACCCTACCAACAGAGAAAATTGTATACCTTGATGAGTCTGGAATGGATAACCGAGACCAGTATGATTATGGCTGGAACCCAAAAGGACAGCGCTTTCATGCACTTAAGTCAGGACGTCGTGAGGGTCGGGTGAATATAATCACTGCACTGTGTAACCAAAATCTGATTGCTCCTTTCACTGTTGAGGGTGCGTGTAATCGAGCAGTATTTGAGATTTGGTTGGAAACTTGTTTGCTTCCAACACTCGAACCGGGACAGGTTGTAGTGATGGATAATGCAACATTCCATAAAGGTGGGCGCATTCAACAACTGATCCAAGATGCGGGGTGTGAACTGCTGTACCTACCACCTTATTCTCCAGACCTTAACAAGATTGAAAAATCCTGGTCTTGGTTAAAAAGTCGAATCCGCAAAAAACTGGAGCAGTTTGATTGTTTACGAGATGCCATCGAGGATGTCTTGCATTTTACGTCCTAACTGCCTTGGCGGTTGCTATAACCACCAGATTGTCTCTAAACCTGATGATTCGCCCGATCTAAATGGGGTAAAAGTTCTCCTTGTGGATGATGAACGTGATACGCGAGAGTTAATTGCTTTCATTTTGGAGCAGTCTGGCGCAGTAGTAATGCAAACCGCATCTGCTATGGAAGCACTAGGAATCATGCCTGAGTTCCAGCCAAATCTGCTGTTAAGCGACATTGGAATGCCGGAAGTAGACGGCTATATGCTGATGCGTCAAATCAGAGCTATGTCACCAGAGATGGGAGGGACAATTCCAGCGATCGCCCTCACAGCTTACGCAGCTGAGGCTGATTACCAACAGGCAATTGCCGCCGGATTTGGGCAGCATATCACCAAACCTGTGGAGCCAGCTAAATTAGTTCAAGCGATCGCTAACCTGATTTATAGTTGTAGCGATGTGAAAACTAACTTACAACCCTTGGAAACTCGAAAAAGACTTAACAATTCAAAATTCAAAATTCAAAATTAAAGACATTTTCAGAAGGGGATTTAAACCTCGACTGAAACTGAGCGGAGTCGGAGAGACTCCGCCTTCGAGCTACCTGTAAAGGTAGGGGTCTTAAACCCTTTTATTTACGATAACAAATGACAAATAACTAATTTTGAGAACTTCCTTCAATTTTGCTTAACCAAATCACTAAGTCATCTGCATGAATTTCTATCTCATTTCCTAAAGTTTTGACATACAGAAGTCCATCACTATAGCGTTTCCCGACAAGCGTGAGGTACACCCGTAGGGGCACGGCACTGCCGTGCCCCTACACCAGGCGATATAATGTTGTACCGCACCTGAGTGGGAACCGCTATAATGATTAAATCTCTGATTGGATACCATGTATCTCTTGTCTGAATTAAAAGATCCAATGGAATTCCTAGTTGTAAAGCATTCTTACGATATTTCCACCAAGTTTGCTAAGGCTGCGCTATCCGCGAGTCGTATTTTTGAGCGCAATGCCTAACCCATAACATCAAGGCAGAATTCCAATACTGTTCGGTTAAGGCAAGAGACGCGATAAATCGCCGTCTTTACAATAATCAGTCCTTCGTCCTGACGGCGATTTATCGCGTCTTTGGGATGTATTATTTTCATCAAATAACCTTAACCGAACCGTTATGAGTATGAAGAATGATCACAAATCGTTCACTTGATAATTTTGATTCATTTCCCAATCATCATCAGAAATAACGGGTTCATTAGGATCTGCCAAATAAGATAGGGTTGCATTTCTCCAAGAGGATTAACGGCAAATTAGCTTTTCTTTTCCGAAGAATAGCTAATTTGCCCCAACTTTTCTTGGATACTTTCACTCAAAATAGAAGAAGCTAGTTCTTCAACAGACATTTTTTTTAAAGCCGCAGCTTTAATTAGAGATTCTTGAGTTTCTTGACTGATGTATATATTAGTACCAATCATTGTCAACTCTATTTACTTTTTTACATGATATCAAACATCATCAGAAAAAATTTGAGTCATGTAATGTTGGGTTTCCTGACTCTATTCAACTAACGAGATCGGCGATCGCTCCTGAAGTGGAAACTACGCTTTCAGGTTGATAGCGGATGCCAGCTTGCTTGAAGCGATGTAAAGCTTCACCCAAGCGATCGCAGTCGGCAATCAAACTGATCCTGACATAACCCTCACCTGCAACCCCAAAGGCATTACCTGGGGTAAGAACAACGCCAGTTTGCTGCAACACATTCAAGGCAAAATCCGTGGAACCCATGCCAACGGGACACTTCACCCAAAGATACATAGTCGCCTTGGTTTTGGAGATATCCCAACCCAACTCTCCTAACCCTTGAATCAGGAAATCGCGGCGGGTACGGTAGCGTTGTTGTACTTCGTGCAAATACACATCTGGCAATTGCAAAGCGGTTTCGGCTGCTGTTTGTAATGCTGCAAAAATGCCGTAATCCAAATTAGTTTTTAGTGTCCGTAAACCTTGAATTACATGGCGATTACCCACCACAAACCCAACGCGCCAACCAGCCATATTGTAGGTTTTAGATAAGGTGTGAAATTCTACACCAATTTCTTTCGCGCCGGGAATTTCTAGCAAGCTAGTAGGTTGATAACCATCAAAAGCTAACTCGGCATAACACAAATCATGCACCAGCAAAATTTCATATTTGCGGGCGAAGGCGACGATTTCTTCAAAAAATTCGCGGGGGGCTGTGGCAGCAGTGGGATTGCTGGGATAGTTGAAATAGAGAATTTTAGCTTGTCTTGCAACTTCGTCAGGAATTGCAGCTAAATCAATTAACCAGTCATTTTCTGGTTTGAGGATCAAGCTGTGAATTTTCCCGCCTGCGATCGCAGGCCCCCGAAAATGTGCAGGATAAGCTGGGGAAGGAACTAGAACTAAATCGCCAGGGTTAACGTAGGCAAGTGCTAAATGGGTTAAACCTTCTTTAGAACCCAGCAATGGTAAAGCTTCGCTATCAGGATCGAGAACCACACCATAACGGCGATGATACCAGTTGGTGATCGCCCGGCGGAAACTAGCAGTGCCTTCAAAAGGAGGATAACCGTGATTGGCGGGATCTTTCAAGGCTGCGATCGCAGCTTCTACAACTGGTGCTGGTGTTGCACCATCGGGGTTTCCCATACCCAAATCAATTAAATCTAACCCTTGTTCCCGCGCTTTAGCTTTTAGTTCATCTAAACGGGCAAATACATAGGGTGGCAGTTTTTGTATACGTTCTGCTGGGACAATCCAATTTAAACTCATGCTTCAACCTCGTCACTGATTCCCTTGGGCAAAACTCGATTCATATCTTTACTATCTATGGGTGCAGTGGTAGAAACCATTGCCGCCATTAACTGTTCTGGCGCGACTTTAAATGGTAGTCGATGGATGTCAGAATTAGGAACTAGGGCAATTTCGGCGGCTGTTTGCAACTCGCCTAATGTAATATTGCCGAATCCCAAATCACTTAATTTTTGGGGCAGTCCAATTTCTGTGTAGAATTTTAACAACTGTTGCCGTGCTGATGCTGCTAGTTGATTGCCTTGTAGCATTTCTTCTAAACGCAGTTGCACCAAAATCCCAAAAGCAACTTTTTCGCCATGAATACTGCCATGCCCTGAAATGTGCGTCAAACCATTATGCACGGCATGGGCCGCAACTGTGCGACACTGTGCCCCTCCAAGTCCTCCAACTACCCCAGCTAATAAAACAGTCGCGTCTACGACTTCTCGCCAAACCTCACTACCTGGTTCTTTCAGGGCGGCGGCTGACTTTTGCAACAAGATATCTCGCAAAACTCGCGCTTGTTGCACCGCAGCAATAATTAAAGTGTCTTGCAAATGCCCACTGCTAACCGAGGCTTCATACCACTTAGCGATCGCATCACCAATTCCAGCTACTAAAGTCCGTTGTGGTGCAGTTTTAATCAAGTCATAATCAAGTATCAATAAATCGGGACAACGAGACAGCCCCACGTCGTAAAGAAACGCCCCCTCTTCGGAATAAACATTCGACAGGGCACTCCAAGCTGCACAGGTAGACGCTGATGTAGGAATTGTCACCACTGGTAACTGTAACTGATGCGCGACTAATTTCGCCGTATCTAAGGCTTTGCCACCACCAACACCGATAATTACATCAGCTTTATGTTCTTTTGCTTTCTTCTGTAAAGATTTCAGGCTAGCTTCACAGCAGTCTGCACTGTATGAAGCTTGGGCAGTATGTAACTGTTGCGTTTCTAAAACTGGGAGCAAAGTTTTTCGGCTGATGGCGAGAGTAGAATCACCTGCCACAATTAAGGGACGACTTCCCAAAAAGGCGATCTCTGCTACGGCTGCTTGCAACACCCCAGAACCACGGATTACCTTTGCTGGGGCAACTGTGAGCGTAAATAATGAGCTAGAGGTTTGAGTAGACAAAGAAGGTTGAGTAGAAATTTTATTAGACATATAATCTAGTTTGCCAAAACCTTGATATTTCTTAATCTAATAGACTTGCGCCAGAGATGCTTGTTGCCAAACTGTTTTTTGGATGGCTCCAACCTTACACCCGACTCATTTGGATTTGAGCCAAGCAATAAACTAGACAAAGTAGTTTCACGAAGTTGCTTGAATCTATAGTGCCCATTAGCCTGAAATTCCGAACTATCAAAGTTTTGAATAACCGTATAATTAATTAACATTACCATTCTCAGATTCTCAAGAAAAGTGATTGAGAACTAAATAATCTGTCGATGGTCATTCCAGCTATGGATAGGTGCGTAGGGGCGAACATTTATCTGTAAGCCCCGACAGCTGATTCATTTGCTGGAAAGACTTGTAAAAATGTCAACAGTGGTAATTAGGATAACAACTAACAAATCACAACTGTCAGTACCCATTATCTGCACGCTAATTGACCTTTTTCCACAGTGTAACCACTAAAAGTGTGAATATCTTAATCTAAAGATAACTATTAATGTATCAGTAAATACAAAATAAATTTTGTTATCCTGATAAAAGGTGAATTGTTTTGTCCTCTTGCATGAGACAGAGGGGATAAGGAGAAACTTGTACAAGAATTCCCCCTGTCCCCTGCCTTTTAAGCGGTAGGTTTTGGCAATTGGGCGAATTTTTCGGTGTAAATTTCGATTGCAATCGCAGAATTTTGCCGAGAAACGAGCGATCGCTTGGCCTCACCCAAGTAAACTGGTACAGAAGTCCCTGATTCCGGGTGGATAATGGTACGAGCGCGAACTGTCAACTTGTCCTCTTGCGGTGTAACTGAGCGACCAGAAGAAAACAGATTACTAACTGCTTGACGTAAAGTTGCATCTAATTGTGTGGGTGTAATTTGGGGTGATGTGGCAATCACCGCTTGTGTTGAACCATTGTCATAAACGAGAGTGTACCGCGCTGCTCCTGGAATCACAGTCCGGCTCAAGGGGACTATTGAGAGTGCAAATAAACCACCCGTCAGCACCAGCATAAAGCCAGTCGTACCCACTAAGCGAAAGCGGACGCCCCATTTGAGAATAAAAGCCAAAAATGTTAAGGCAGCAAATAGCAAGGTAGCAATGCCTGACCATTGGGTGTACTGAAGAAAGTCAGCTATTGTGAGCATAAGGTTGGTTATGGATGCGTCTTTGTTTCGTTACCGACACACCCATTTTACCGAGAGCTTACACCATAAGGGTTATCGTAGTCTTTAATTCCAATCAGAATATTGGGTGCGTAGACGCAGAGCGGCTTGTCGTCAAACATCGCAGTCATAATAAAGTTTAAACTTGGGTTTAGCCTAAGTTGAGCGGTGAAATGGAGCCAACCTCAGAACAATTGAAACAGTTAAGTAGGTAGGCGTAATTAAACTTGAAGAAGAATTCAGAAGCTAAAATTCACATCATTCCTCAGTTCTTCAGAACAGTATTGGTTCACTAGAGACGATATGAGAATTTTTAGATGTTTGCAACTTAGTTTGAATACTATCAATGATTGCTAGCCAATCAGCATCTTTGTTCCACTCAGAGTGAATCCGGGTTTTAGTCGCCGCGTCGTAGAGGTTACAAAAAACCACATTCTCTTTTCCAGCAATTGCAGCGATAATCAGGGGCTTGGAAAAATCCTGGACACATGATGCAGCTAAAAGGAAACTTTTAGCAAAGTTTGTTTCTATTCCAGTCCTAACAACATAAATTTCATCCGCCCTAACAACGATATGTAACTTAACGTTGTCCTTTCCCTTAAATTCTGTCGTTTTTAATTTCAGTTCAGATATATACCCAGTTAGCCCTGTTTTGTGGACAGGAATAGTTTGATCATTATTGATATCGTAGTTATACCAGAGGTAGGATTCTCCGTTTAATTCTCCGCTTTTCACATGCAAATAGATAGGTTCTGGCGGGTTACAAAGACCTAATTTCATTTCAGCGACCATGTTTTACATTCCTTTATGAAAAATAAAATTTTTTCAGATATCCCGTCAAATCAATAGGTTTTAAAATTGTGCTTTAACTGAAGAGAAATAATAAATATACAAAAGGGCATCTACAAGAGATGCCCGTCATGCAGGAAAAACCTAAAGGGTTGTCCCTACACCTTCCCAACAATCAGCAACAGTAACTAATTAGGTATTAGTCACACTCACAGACGTGAATATAGTAATCTTATTAACTTGGAACTCTAAATGTCCCCAGTGCATACACTGAAAATGGACAGATGGATATTTGAGTTCCTGTTTGTCATCTCCTGACTAATCTGGATGAGATGCAAGCCTCTCATGTAGGTTATAACGATGTACTACTCCACAGAGGGCAGCCAAAATTAACCATGAAAACGCATTCAAACGAAAATCGAATATGGTTACATCTACTGTATTGAATAGAACCCACCCAACAAAAGCCAGAAGATAACTGAAAAATATCAATCTGTCTTCTTTATTTATATATTTTGACTTTCGGAGGAATTGGACACCTGAAATCAAAATCCAAGCGAGTAAGCCAAAAAATAACAGAGTACTGGGAAAACCAGTTTCAGCAAATAACATCAAAAACAAGTTATGGGGATGACCCAAGGGAGTCTGCATCTTGGCTTCGTAGAGTCCACTAAAGCTGCGTAACCCCCAGCCAGTCCAAGGATGTTCCTGAGCTAAAGACCAGGCAAACTGCCACTGAGTTTTTCGCATTAAAGCGACTGGTCTATCTGGATACATGTCATCATTTAACCTTGCCCAAAAGAAGACAGGAACGTACTGACGAAAAATTTGAGCAACTGGGGAGGGAGCAAAAGCTGCCAAAACCACACTAGAGACGATCGCAGCAACACCACCCACAAGAATGCGCCAACCTTGGTAGAGTGCATAAGCTAAACAGGCAAAAATAGCGATCGCCCACCCATTGCGCGAGTTGGTAAAAATCAAGGCGATGAAATTTGTAATCATCGCCACGGTTAGGAAGAGAAAGGGGAGTGGGGAGTGGCTAGAGACGCGATTAATCGCGTCTCTACTGGGGAGATGGAGGGGAAATGACTGTTTACTTTTGACTCTTAGTTGCTGATAGTTTTCTAGCCACAACCCTAAATTAAGAATGAAAATTATCGCTAGATAAGCTGCGAAGGTGTTAGCGTGCAAGAAGAGTGAAGCAATACGACCTGGCGGATTTCCTCCTGGTACGATTGTCCAATCCAACACAACCCATAAAATCTCTAATTTCAAACTCCAGGCCAAAAATAACTGCCCTAAGCCGATAATTATCACTGGCATGGAAGCGATCACCAAAATCCAAGCCATTTGCCGCAATTGAGCAAATGTTTGAATCAGAGCGCTATGGGCAACGAAAAGTAAAAAGAAGGGTAATAAATTAAATAAGCCGAGGAAAGCTGCTGTCTTGTCATCGGCAAACCCAGCACTCACGATCAGCAAGACACTCAAAAGGGCAAATCCCCAGTTGAGGGGGCGGCGACTAATTTTGCGGGATTGTTTCAACCAAGTTATTAATGATACAAAACCGATAGTCACAGCCCCCACCAAAGGACTCAATGGGAAGATTACCAATGCCCATAGCGAGTAGTTCCAAGAAGATCGCCAACGAGACTTGAAATAGTCAAAAACCTTGTTCAAGCTGGCTCCCAACATTCCTCACGAGTGAGGCGAATTTGAGCTAAGGTAAAAATAGTAGGGATAATCCGACCGTAGTTAGTGGCGATCGCTCTCCAACCTAAATCCGCAAAAAACCAAGTCCACATTATTGGCCCAATCACAGCAAACATAGTGCGGGCTGCCCCATAACGAGCTGCACTCATAGTCATACCCCGTCGAGCCATTTGCATAGTTACATAGCTTTGAAATTGCGTTGCAGCTGCTTCTGAGCCTGTAATTGCCGCTTGTTTGGCTACTTCATAAGTAGCAAAGTGGATGGCAAATTGACGGGCAATTTGCTTAAGTACAAATGGCTGGAGCATAGAAGTAACAGCGATCGCACTACCGCCTTTGAAAAGTAACCCCAAGGGGTCACGTTGCAATAAAAGTGGTAGCGGTTCTTTTAGTTCTGATTTGACAAGCTGACGCTGGACTTGTACAGTCAATTTTTGCTTTTCCTGTTCAGGCAATTTTTTCCACACCTGTCCTAGCAGATGCAAAAATACTTCTGCTTCTAAATCAATGGTTGCCAGCTGATTAGAATAGGTAATTTTTAGATACTTACATACGTGAACTAACGCTTCTCGGTACGTTACCTGCCCTGTGCGTCCCCGCAATACTGTCATCCCGTCTGCCGCCAAAAAGCGAAAGCGACCCTCTAGTGCATCTAACCAAGCTTTGCGGTCTTGGCTTTGCACTTGGATGGGTTCGGGTGTGTGTACATAGTCTAGAGGATTGAACTTACGACTAAATAGAATTGCCGTTAAATCTTGCAATTCTTCTTCGGTTGCTAACTCTAGCGCCGCCCTCATTTCATCCAATTTCCCTTCCTCCCTTCTATGCAGCTTTGTGTATCTTATTCTACTATTAGCTTTCAGCAGTCATTAGTAGTAATTTTGTCGATAATAACTAATGACCAATAACTAATAACCAATGACTAGGGACTATTGACTCATGACTGATATTGCAGTGATTGGTGCCGGAATAGCCGGTTTAGTCTGCGCCCAGCAGTTAAGTCAAGCTGGATATTCGGTGCTAGTGGTGGATAAGTCCCGTGGTTTGGGAGGAAGGCTGGCTACACGCCGCTTGCATGGGACTTGCGCGGATCATGGGGCTTGTTACCTGAAGCCAAAGGGTGAATTATTTAGACGTTTTGTAGAGATATTGCGATCGCGCCATATCCTTGAAGTTTGGACAGAGGAGGTTTACGAACTCACAGCAGGCACTCCTTTATCTGAACCCAAAAACCGCAGTCCGCGATATGTTGCACCTGAGGGAATGAGTGCGATCGCTAAATCCCTCGCCCCAGGTTTAGAAATATTACTGAATCAGCGTGTCATCGCTATTACCCCAACTCCAGAAAATAGTTGGCGTTTGAGTCTCGAATCTAGCAACGAAGAATTATCTGCAAAAGCTTTAGTCATCGCCATTCCTGCACCTCAAGCTGTGATGCTGTTGTCACCTTTGGGTGAAAGTGTACTGGATGCAGTCTTTCTTGATAATTTGCGTTCTGTGGAATTTTATCCCTCAATTAGTGCGATCGCTGGATATTCTCCCACATCCCAACCCTTCCCTCGGTGGAAAGCTCTAACTTTTGTGAATCATGCTGATTTAGCATGGATTGGTTTGGATAGTAGCAAGCGTCCAAACCCTCAGCAACCACATTTTGTGGTGCAAAGTAGCGCTGATTTTGCCCAACGCCATCTAGAATTCCAGGATTTACAACCTGTCGGACAGCTTATGTTGCAACGAGCGGCTGAATCTTTGTCCCTTCCTTGGCTGAATACTCCTGAATGGATGCAAGTACATCGTTGGCGTTATGCCTTTCCTAGTCGTCCTTGGCATGAAGCTTTTTTGTCTGCCGGAACTCCCTTACCTTTAGTTTGCTGTGGTGATTGGTGTGGCGGCAATCTTGTCGAAGGTGCAATGCTTTCTGGATTAGCTGCTGCTGATGAAATTAATAATCAGTTGGGTCATCTACCTTTAGAGAACGTGAACTTTCTAAACGTTTTTACCTGATCATTTTATCTGTCGTTAGACTGATTTTGCACTCTACTGAGTCACTCGGACATATTCCGCTTGGGAGAAAACCGGATTGCCTCACGCAATCAAATAGGAACCCTATATATAGGAATCGGATTTTATTTTTGAAATTATCTACGTGGGCGGGGAGTGGGGACTTGTACTGAGCGACTTGTACCGACTTGTACTGAGCGAAGTCGAAGTAGCGAAGTCGAAGTAGCGAAGTCGAAGTAGCGAAGTCGAGGTAAGCCGAAGTAGTAGGGAGTAGGGAATAAGGAATTAGGCTTTTCGAGCTGTACCGAGCTTTTTCAGAAATCAAATATTAGTCCTATAGGACTGATATTTTTTGGGGATTTTTGCGTAAGTCCTGATAATTTATCTTGTTTGATGCCAAGCTATCTGGGGAGAATATGTCAAAACTCCAGTGAGGTACAAGCAATGGTTAATCAGACATACACATCTGATGTTTTAGTTGTCGGTGGGGGAACCGGAGGCACTGCGGCTGCTATCCAAGCGGCGCGACGGGGAGCCAAAACGATTCTGGTGAGTGAATTTCATTGGTTGGGGGGAATGCTGACTTCGGCTGGAGTATCCGCACCCGATGGCAACGAATTAGAAGTCTTTCAAACGGGATTATGGGGTGCGTTTTTGCAGGAATTGCGACAACGACAGCCCGGAGGATTAGATAACAACTGGGTAAGCTTTTTTAGTTACGATCCTCGGATTGGGGCAGAGATTTTTGCAGATTGGGTACAGGAATTGCCAAATCTGCATTGGATTTCTGGACAAGTGCCAATAGAAGTGTTCCGACAGGGTGATTCTATTACTGGTGTGCGCTTTGCTGATTTTGCTGTCACAGCCAAAATTATTCTCGACGGCACAGAATTGGGAGATTTATTGGTTTTAAGTGAGATACCTTACCGGTGGGGCTGGGAATTGCAATCTGAGTGGGGAGAACCCAGCGCCCCGGTAGCTTTTAACTCTTTCACCAAGAGATATCCAGTGCAAGCGCCCACTTATGTAGTGATTATGCAAGATTTTCGTGAAGCGATGTCTACGACGGTCACTGAGCCACTTGTACTGAGCGCAGTCGAAGTAAGTCGAAGTGCGGGCGTAGCTGCCGCACCAGAAATTCTAGCTGCGCCTAACTATAATCCATCGCAGTTTACAGGCGCTTGGGATGGCTATGGAGCAGAGACATTTTTAAATTATGGACGTTTGCCTGGTGGCCGATTCATGATTAATTGGCCAATCTGTGGCAATGACTACGGCCAAGGAGTAGGGCGATTGATAGAGTCAGATGTATCCAGAGGTGAATTCATTCAAGAATCTCGCTGGCACAGCCAAAATTTTGCCCATTTTATCCAAAATCAGCTTGGTCGTCGCTATGGTTTAGCAGAAAAAGTATTTCCTCATGCCCCTACAGCTTTTGCGCTGCATCCCTATTACCGGGAAAGCCGTCGCCTAGTGGGGCTAACTACTGTCCGAGAACAGGATATTTTGCCGATCGCTGGAGGTAGAGTTGCATCTATATATGAAGCGATCGCAGTTGGTAACTACGCCAATGACCATCATTATCCTGGTGTTCAATTCCCACTGCAACCTAAATCTATCCGTTGGGGGGGACGCTGGACTGGAACTCCTTTTACCATTCCCTACAGTTCCTTAATTCCAGCCACAACAGACGGTTTCTTGGTTTGTGAAAAGAATATTTCTGTTTCCCATATTGCCAATGGGGCCACCAGATTACAACCTGTGGTTATGGGCATTGGTCAAGCAGCAGGGATGGCAGCAGCGATGTGTGTTGAGTTAAACTGCCAGCCGAGGGATTTACCTGTTAGGGCGCTGCAAACGGCTTTATTGGAAGATAATCGCTCAAAAGTAGCAATTATTCCTTTATTTAATCTTCCACCCAATCATTCGGATTGGCTGCACTGGCAACTGTATTACTTAAATAACCCACAAGCCTATCCAGCTAGTGGTGATTGCCCTTGCCCATCGTGGAGTGAGTACCCTGACTCTGCTTTTGGCAAGGGATTAATTCGGGAAAGTAACTGTTTCAAAGGCATTTTCTACCGCTTGGATCAGCAGGAGTACAGATTCACTGTCACAGCACCAGCCGCATACCAAGGTCAAAATTGGCAGCTTGTGACTTTGCGATCGCATATCGACGAGCAATTACGCGCTTATCCTCACGAAAAATTAGTTACATTGTGGGGTCATCAAAACCACTTTGGTAATTGGTTATTAGTCGAACATTTAAACGGAGGATAAGAAGAGTTTATTTTCAGTAAAACAGAATACTTTTTGATGAATTGTCCGGATATTAATCAAAAAGCTAAGTATCAGTGAAGTGGAGAGTTCCAAAATAGACATCTGCTATGCGTGCTGCCATTTCTCTTTTAGTCTCGAGTCTGATGTTCGGCCCCTTAGCTTCTAACTGCCAAGCAATGGTCAATCACTTATCCTATGGGCTGCCTTCCACGCCTGCATCGGAACAGTGGCTCTCGGCGGCATCTGAACAAGCTTCAGATGATGCGCCACGTCATCGCGGTAGTGGGCGTAGAGAAGTAACGTAAAAATCCGAAAATATCTATGTTGTGGTTTAACTACCGTAGGGTAATGCCTTTTTTTTCAACGGAAACAAAGTACCAGAAAACACAGCGTTGTGCTAACATCGTTTACACAGCTTTTCTGGCAGATATATATACAGTTGACACACGAAAATCTTCAGCGATCGCTTAGTATTTCAACTGCAAGCTTTGTATATATAGTTGGCGTCAATCCTGGCGAGCAAAACGCAAATTAAATTAAGTGCCTTGAGCAACAGCATCACCAACTTCTCAAAAGGTACACAACTGTTGCTCATATTCGGTGGGAAGCTTTGTGGCTATCTCCATCTGGAAATAATTGATCTTCGCTTTGGCGTTTGTTTGGCGTGCTTTGCCGAAGCATAAAATCTCTTTGGTTGCATCTGAGCTTATCTAGAGTATAGATTCGCACAAGTAGTATAGGTTTATTGCACTTGGCAGCGAATCTTACTATTTTTGACTTTTGACTTTTGACTTTTGACTTTTGACTTTTGACTTTTGTCTTTTGACTTTTGACTTCCCCAAAGGGGCTGACCTACTCTTGCCCCTGGTTCCTTCTTCTCACAGATGGCTGCCGACGAAATAAATATTAAGAAGGATCTGCTAGTTCCTCTTAGTCCTCTTAATTATTCTACACCCAAGGGCAGATGCAAAATTTTGCATTTGCCCTTTTTAGGTAAAGTTTATTTAAAGAAAAGGGAATGAGAAGGTTTTATGCTGGCTTATAAGCAATAAAATACTTGCTCATAAAATGGACTTGTGTCTCAATATTCTCAAAGCCTACTCTCTGTAAACGTTCTAGCAAGTTATCAGTGGTGTAATGCCTGTAATAGGGTTCATGGAAAGTTTCGGGGAAAGAATCTATTATATGTTCCAACTCAGGTGAATCACTCAACTGAATTGAGTCACAGATAATAAACACTCCTCCTGGTTTTGTTACCCGGAAGCATTGCTCAATGATACTTTGACGTGCGATCGCTGGTAACTCATGGAAGAGAAAAACAGAAGTTACAGCATGAAAATAGTTATCTAGATAGGGTAACTCTTCGGCATTAGCTTGTAAAAGTTGCGGCAATTCTCCTGGAATTTGGGATAGTAGTTCATTTGCTTTACGCAAATAAGCTGGTGACAAATCCGTACCAAACAGGGATGCTTGCGGCAATGCTGCCCGAATCAACTTCAGAGTCCGCCCAGTTCCACAAGCTACATCCAAAATACGGGCTTGCCGTGGTGCAACTGAATCAATTGCTTTTAGTCCTTGCTTGAGGGGAGCGAGAATCCGCCGCCGCATTGGATCAGCCGCCCCACCAAAAAGAATTTCTACTTGTAAGTCATATAAATTAGCTGACAAGTCACTCAAGTAGCCATTGCTTTGGTGATGGAAGTTCTGCACGTAGTAGCTGGGATAACCATCTGTGTCAATTTCGGGCGAAAAATCTTGGTAATTCTGTTGTTGAACCCGCTCCCACATTTGAGGGGAATCTAGCCATAGCAACGGATAGTAGCGGAAAAAGTCATCCCAAGGGTTGTCAAATAGCAAACTTTCCGGGTATACACCTTTTTGGGCATCTTGCCAGTCTGTTTCCAGCAACTGATTCAATCTCTGTTGAAGTTTGAGTAAAAGCTCATTCGGGATGGGTTTGGTCTTTTGTTCAAGTGTCGGATACACCAAGTTCCTCAACTGTGAACTTAATATTTTGTGAGCCAGACCAAAGTAATTTTTGCTCTGCTGAAAGGTTTGATAAGTCAGCTTAGTTAAACTCTCAGTCATAAAAATAGCTCAAGTTTTGATACTTCTATGTAAATAATTGTAACCAAAAAATTACCTACTGTTGGAAAGGTAAAGGCTCTCAGATGAGACAAATCTGAAGCCAGATGATTTTAGCCATCACCATTAAAGGTAGATTAGGGAAGATTTTTCCAGCTTTGGGAAAAAATACCTAATATTGTCAGCAAAAACAAATATAAATTTATGTAAAAAGTAGCTTATGTTACAGAATTTTTGCTATATTAGTCTGACAAGAAAAAAATAAATATATTCATAAAATAGAGAGGACTATGGTTATGTCTATTGCAGATAAATCTCGGGCGTTAATGGTGCGTGAACATCAGCAAGTCAAGAATCGCCAACAATCAATGCTGATGAGGGCTGCACAAGAACTTGGTCTTCCTGAAGAAGTATCCCACTACTGGAACCCGATTC
>JAHCSU010000098.1 GCA_023522315.1 Nostoc sp. CCCryo 231-06 | reverse complement strand
GGTGTAGTAGGATTATTTGAATAAGATGTATAACTATTATCTCCTTCAATGATTGAGCTCAATACGGCAACTTGTGATGAGTCAACCGGGTTAGTTGCTTTAAGTTGATTATTTTTAATTGATACGGGGATGTTTACTGAGCCCGTTTGATCAAGTCTCGTATCACCCGCAAAAACAGGAGAAACTCTATAAGTGACGCCGTCCTTTTGTGCGGTTACAAATTGTCGATCTTTTTCGACCACCACTTGAATATTTTGCATTCCGTGGCTCTTAAGGTCTTCAACATAAAATTGGCCATTATCTACACTTTGAGAATAGCTAGGTACTTGAGCCTTTGAGCTTAACTTATGTTGAGGAGCAACTCTTGGGCTTCCTAATAGTTCATTTGGATTTGAATCAATGTTTATAGTTGATGGTACTCTACCGCCGCCGCTATCAATACGATAGGTAGCCGATTCACTGCCGCGCGGTTTACTCACTACTAATGAGTCTCCCTGTACATCTAGATCTTGATAAATGACATCCCCTTGGCGTAATCCACTATGACCGGATCCATTTCTTGAGACCTTTTTTGTTTCTCCACTCTTTGTTCTAACCTCTATATAAGATTCATTAGGCGTGATAACCTGACGAATAGCGCCTGGCGTAATTTGCTGGTTCCCCTGTTCATCTGTTGTAGTCTGAGCCATTTGAATAACTTCCGATGGGGCTTTAATAGA
>JAHCSU010000097.1 GCA_023522315.1 Nostoc sp. CCCryo 231-06 | reverse complement strand
ATTGGGCATTGGGCATTGGGCATTGGGCATTGGGCATTGGGCATTGGGCATTGGGTTAAGGGGGAGTAAGAAAACGACTCCTGATTCCTGATTGGTGTCTCCTTACTCGTCCAAACTTTAAAATCCAAAATCGTCTTGAGCTTCTGCTTTAATTAAGCTTTCTCGTAATTCAACCCAGTTTATTTCAGAGACTCTTTGATTTGCCAATAAATGACCTTGTTGTAGGTGTAATAACCGAGTGCAAAACATCTGGGCTAGTTCCAGTTGGTGATTTACCATCAGAATCGTGGTTTGATGAGTTTGACTCAACTGGGTTAAGACTTGTATCAGATGAGAAGCCGTACCAGCATCTAGGGCAGAGGTTGGCTCATCTAATAATAATATTTTACCCTGGATCACTAAGGCACGAGCGATCGCTACTAGTTGTCGTTGTCCGGCAGAAAGTTGCACCTCTGTTCGCCCTAACCATTCACTGGGAATATGCAGCTGTTCTGTCCAGTGACTGACTCGTTGCTCAATTGTCTGTTTGGACAAACCACGCAAAACTAAAGGATAAGCCAAGGCTTGCCCAACTGTCATCCCCAACAGCTTTGATTCTTGCAATACAAGTACAACCATCTGGCGTAGCTGGATGAGGGGAATTTGGCGATATTCTTGGTTTTCTAGATAGATTTTGCCACTAGTGGGTTCAATAAGGCGGTTGAGGAGTCGTAATAACGAAGTTTTTCCAGCGCTAACTGTCCCTACAATGGCAATGCGTTCGCCCTGGAATACCTCTAAGGAAATATCTTGCAATATGGGGTATCCTTGCTGATTGCCTGAAATTTGGGTTTTCAGCTTCGTAAACAGATTAACTTGCTCTAGCCTGAGTGTGGCTTTTGCTGTATTCAAGGGGAGTGGGGAATAGGGAGTAGGGAGTAGGGAGATGGGGAAGAAATAACTAATGTCCCATGCCCAATTTTAAGTTAATTGTCTAGTAGTTAAGGCTGTAGCGATCGCCCAGCCATCGACCAATAGTAACAGCAGTGTTAATACTAGTAAAATCAAGTACATCCACGGCTGCGCTAAAGGGCGAACATCTGTAGTATCAATGCCCGTCTTTGCTTGGACAATTTCTACGAAACGGGCAAATCCAGCTACACGCATCGGTAGTAAATAACCTTTCCCATCTTGGCTGACAAAGTAATAAACTATTCCTCCTTGACCAGTGGTGCGGGGTTTTAACTCTTTCACCTCTGACCAAGGTAAAAACCAGCCTTTACGAAAAAAGCTAGGTACCCAGGCGGGGTAAGTAACCTGAATTCCCTGGTCATCTACCGTTACTCGTTCAGTCAATACAGCATACAAGGCAACGAAGCCGATGCTAATCCCTATCCACAATAATCCTGGGGGTACTGGTGCAGCTGTTACCTGCGATAAGAAGGGTAATGGGACTGTGAGTGCTATGTATAGACTCAGCAGCGTCATCCGAATCAAAGGAGACAGACGAAAAATAGAAGCTGAAATATTGGCTGAGTTTGCTGTCACGGCTCAATTACAATGCTTTTCTTCATTGTAGGGTAGGTCTATGTCCTACCTCGCCTGTCGCATATAAGGGACTTCCAAACAAAAAATATCCCATCCCTGCGGGACGCTACGCGAACGCTTTTAGGGCAGGGCAGCAGGGGGCAGGGAGCAGGGGGCAGGGAGCAGGGGGCAGGGAGCAGGGGGAGAAAAAGTCGTTGTGATTCCAAAAATTGGATAATTTATTTTTTGCAGTTCCCTAAGCTATGCCACTTTAATAATTCGTAATTCGTAATTTTTTAGGGTAAATATTTTTGTACTACAATCCAACCAGTAAGGGATACCCAGGCAAATCCTATAAATAGAATAATATTTACGGCGATGTGTAAGGGTCTAGCCCAAGGTCGTTCGGCACTAATTTGCGTCGCACTGAAAGCAGATAGTAAAACTAATGCTACTACTATCAATCCAGCAACTAAATGTGATGAGTGACCCAAGGAGCCAAAGTGACCGAGAGTTCCAACAATGCCGACCGCTAGCAGTAGTAGTACTAAACTTACCATGCTGATGCCCATTGTATAGTGGAGCGATCGCACCCCTTTATTTCCGCCCATAAATGGCGTAATAAAAGGAAATTGCTGCGAAGTTCTCGCCCGAAACATCAAAACGCCGGTGACTGCTAACATCAGATATGCCAGCAGGGACAACCCCATTGACCAGGCGGCTATTTTCCACAACCAAAGAAATGAAGGCAGATTCATAAGATTGATTGTAAATGAGATGGGGAAGCAGGGGGAGCAGGGGAGGACAAGGAATAAAAGGAGAATAACCAGGCCCAATACCCAATACCCAATAAATAATAAACAATAAACAAAAAACAAAAAAGGCTGCTAAATTAGCAACCCTTAAATTTTAGTAAAATTGTTTTTTTAATCAACCGATGCTAAACCAACGATTTGTAAAGGTTTTGTAGTATCTCCGATTTTTGTATTAATTTGCTGCACCATAGGTCTGGTATTAATAGGGTCTTTTCCATCTGATAAGTCTGTATCAAACTCATAAATGCCGGGTTCGTCGAGCATTAAGCGATCGCACGGAATTTTATCGGATAAAATTGCACTTGCCATCATCCCTGTATGAATCTCCATTTGACCTTTTCGCGGAGCTTCAAATACTAAACGTTGTCCAGGGAAAACAACCCTTTCAAAGTACCAGTTGGGAATATTGGAGATGCGAGCTACCTGTATTTTGCTCGTGGCATTAATGTAGCAGCAGAGAATTTTCCCCGATTGCTCAGGTGGTAGAGGATCTAATATTTGAGCCATAACTGCTGAGGAGCTTTACGCCACAATTTTACATTACACTAGCCAAGCCTAGCACCCACTGATCCCCACTTGCTGTAACTGCGAATACCAACTCAAGTCTTTCTAGATTTTTTCTACCTAAAGATATATCGGAGGTTATAAAAATTTTATAAATATTTATGCTCTTTCTAAAATTTTACATTATGTAAACATCTTTGAGTTTTTAATCTCTGGCAAAAAACCTTTAACTTCTTGAGGGGAGATAATTACAGAATAGGTATGGTGAAGATCCCCTTAGCTTGAGCCTAGTTCAGGAGTGTATTTTTGTGTTTCATCTATCCCACGATTAAAAGCCTGGGATCATCGCTTAATGAATGAACTCGATGTTATCGTAAAGCTATATGAAAAATGTCTTCATAAAACCTCTCTTGATGCCATGCGTTTGGTATAGAAAGCAATTTTATTGATTTTTACATCTGTGAACACAAGTTTCAGGCATATCAATAATTTGCTTCAATGTCAAGCAAGATTGTCAGAGATTAAGAGTAGACAAAACAAAAACACGCTTTAAAACTGGAATTTATCTCGCTTTCCCCAAAGATTGGCAAGATGGAAGTCAAAACACCCATGATGGAAAATCGAATTCTTTACGTTCGCCTTCCTTGTAACCCTATCTTTCCCATTGGGGTTGTCTACCTGAGCGATCACGTCCATAAACAGTTTCCTGATATCGAACAGCGAATTTTTGATTTGGGAACAGTGCCACCTTTAGACTACAGTTCTGCTCTGGATAGCTGTATCGATGAATTTAAACCGACACTGCTAGTATTTTCGTGGCGTGATATTCAAATTTATGCCCCAGTTGGTGGACGCGGTGGTAATCCACTACAAAACGCTTTTGAATTTTACTACGCGAAGAATCCTCTATTGAAACTACGTGGGGGATTCGGCGGTTTGCGAATCTTCATCGCTTACTATGTAGAATTATGGCGCAATCAGGGCTTAATCAAACGCGGTTTAAAGCGTGCCCAAAAATATAATTCTAATGCCCGTGTAGTTGTAGGTGGTGGTGCAGTCAGTGTATTTTATGAGCAGTTGGGTAAAAGCTTACCCCAAGGGACAATTATTTCTGTGGGTGAAGGGGAAACCCTCCTAGAAAAACTTTTAGGTGGTAGAGATTTTCGAGATGAACGCTGTTATGTAGCGGGAGAAACTCAACCACGGGAACGGCTAATTCACGAACAACCCACTCCACTAGAAAAAACAGCTTGTAACTACGACTATATCGAAGCCATCTGGCCGGAATTTAACTTTTACCTACAAGAAGAAGACTTTTATATAGGTGTACAAACTAAGCGTGGTTGTCCTCACAACTGTTGCTATTGCGTCTACACTGTCGTTGAAGGTAAACAAGTCCGCATCAACCCAGCAGATGAAGTAGTTGCTGAGATGCGCCAATTATACGATCGCGGCATTCGCAACTTCTGGTTTACCGATGCCCAATTCATCCCAGCCAGAAAATTTATCGACGATGCCATAGAACTATTGCAAAAAATCGTCGATTCTGGTATGACAGACATCCACTGGGCAGCATATATCAGAGCCGACAATTTGACACCAGAGTTGTGCGACTTGATGGCGAAAACCGGGATGAACTACTTTGAAATCGGGATTACCAGTGGTTCTCAAGAACTCGTGCGGAAAATGCGGATGGGGTATAACCTGCGAACCGTCTTGCAAAACTGCCGCGATTTAAAAGCAGCTGGTTTCAACGATTTAGTTTCCGTCAACTACTCCTTTAACGTCATTGACGAACGTCCCGAAACCATCCGCCAAACCATCGCCTACCACCGCGAACTAGAACGGATTTTTGGTGCTGATAAAGTCGAACCTGCCATTTTCTTTATTGGATTGCAACCCCATACCCATCTAGAAGAATACGCTTTCAAAGAAGGCATCCTCAAACCAGGGTATGATCCAATGAGCTTGATGCCGTGGACAGCCAAAAAACTCCTCTGGAATCCCGAACCTCTTGGTTCATTCTTTGGAGAAGTCTGCTTGCAAGCTTGGCAACAAAACCCTAACGATTTCGGACGCGAAGTCATGAAAATTTTAGAAGAAAAGCTGGGTTGTGCCGACTTAGAAGCAGCACTTTCTGCACCAATAGAGACAAAAGATAAACAGTTAGCAGCTGTTTGAGAAAATTCCTAGAATCAGACAAGAGCAAATTTCATCTTCTTGTCTCTCGCCTGCCCCCCTACCCTACTCACTCCCCCTCTGCGGTTATTTTCACCCAATCCCATGTTAGAAGGTTCAATCCTACAAAAGCTAGAATCAGCCCATCGCCACACCACCAGGCCAATTCGATTCGGTGTTTACTACAAAAATACCTTAGTTGCCCTGTGCCATGCTCTAGAAGACCATATCTTAACCGATGACGGTACACCCCTAGTGATCACAGCCTTCCAACAGGGGAAATGGTATCTACAAGAAGCAGGGCGATATGCAGATATCGCCCAGCGCAGCAGCGAAATTGTCATTATGGCTGCTGCTGAATCTGGCTTTGCTGAACATCCTACAAGCCTTTTACCCAATGTAGACTTAGTAGCATTAGATTCAGTCGATCCAGTAGCTCAGGAGTGGCACTTAATTATTTTATCGCCTAAATACACAGCAATGGTAATTTGTCAAGAGTTATCAGAGGCTGATTATGGCAGCACTGGAGTACCGACATCAGACTTAGAGCGTAAATTCTATGGCTTGTGGACATTTGAGCCAGAGTTAGTTCAAGATACAGCAGAAATAGCGATCGCTCACATCAGAAAATACAACCCAGAACTGGCCCAAAAGCTCACAGCCGATAAACAACAAATTGTACCGTCAATGGACAGATCCCAAAATTTAGGTGCAGTTGTCTCCCGTGTAGTAGATTACCTCCAAACTGGGCAAGATAATTTATCCATCCCTACAGCCCTTCAGAAACAAACCCTAGATCGCAACTTGGTTTCTAACGAAATCCAAGCCTTTTTGCGAATGGCGCAACTGATGGATATGGCAGATGTCAACAATCCAATGGCAGCGGCAGAAGTAGTAGTTCTTGCTGAAGCGATCGCCCTGCTTTTGGATCTTCCCGCATGGCAGATTAAAAGATTGCGCTTGGCAGCTTTGTTGCATCGCATAGATCCGTTACAGAAAGCAGAAAGCTTACTCAGTGGCGGTATAGCTACACGCTACCAAGAAGATGCTCCCAGTTGTCCCTTAACTTGTCCCTTAGTACCGGGGGCGCAAGTATTGCGAACCATGCCAAGACTGCGAGCAGTTGCCCAAATTATCACTCACCAAACCGAGCGGTGGAATGGTACAGGAGAACCAGCAGGTTTGGCTGGAGATGAAATTCCCTTAGAATCGAGAATTTTGGCATTATTGGCAGACTTTCAGTGGCGAGTCAATGAGCGAAAATCGTCAAATCAAAGCCGGGAAGAGATATTTACTCAAGCTTTAGATGAGTGCAAACAGCAACAATCTACCCGCTTTGACCCTAAACTTGTAGATACCCTAGCTTTGTTAGTTATGGGTTTACAACAGGGACTCGACTTACCCTTGATGACACCCAAATTCAGCGCCGGTATTTGGATACTTGATTCCCAATGGGATAGCCAGAGCAAGATAAGTGAGGAGATTGGTAGTTACTTTACATGAATATTGAAGCCATTAGATTAGGAAAACTCAAACAACTTCCAGGGGCAAATTTAGAAGACGAGGAACTCTCCCGACTGGATTTAAGCCGGATTAATCTTGCTGGCGCTAACCTTGTCGGCACTAATTTCGCTGCTTCCAAACTCGAAGGTGGGCATTTGGAGGGAGCAAATTTGATGGGGGCGAACCTCCAAGAAACTGACTTGCGGGCGAATTTGATGGGAGCAAACCTGATGCAAGCAGATTTAACGGGTGCTGATTTGCGGGGTAGCAATTTGCGTGGCGCTAACTTGATGGGAGCAAGACTTAGTGATGTGTCATTGGTGGGTGCTTTCTTGAGTGGTGCCAATTTAATGAACGTGAATTTGCAAGGCGTTGACTTGCGCGGTGCTGACTTGCGTGGTGCAAACCTGACAGGGGCAAATCTCAAAGGTGCAGATTTGAGTCGCGCTGATTTGCAAGGGGCTTTGTTGAGTGAAGCAAATCTTGAAGAAGCTGACTTGCGGGGGGCGAATTTGGCAGGGGCAAATTTGACGGGAGCGAATTTACTCTGTGCAGAGTTAGAAGGTGCAAATTTAAGCGGCGTTAATTTGAATAAGGCGTGTGTTGTGGGTACTGTTGTGGAGGCTGCGTTTTGAATAGGGGTTAATTTATACAAACTGCGATGAATAATGGACAACTGATGCTATCTGCTAAATGCTAGACCACCTTAATGTATGCCCTCAAAGTAGCCAATTTTCTACGCTTAGACCAGGTACGCGCCCAAATTCACGAACATTTGCTGTAACAAGCGTTAGGTTAAGGGCTAGGGCATGGGCAGCAATCATTAAGTCATTGGGGCCGATGGGTCTTCCTGTTTGCTCTAGGTGTGTACGAATTACCGCATAGTGCCGATCCACAGGAGGCGACAGCGACAAAATAGGTAACACTTCAAGGATGCTTTCTAGTTGCTGAAGAAGACGGAGAGAGCCGCTTTTAGCTGCACCAAATCGCAGTTTGCACACTACAATAATGCTGGTACAAATGCAGTTTTCCTCTACGGCTGCGAGGCGTTGAAACACCAAACCTTGAGGATGTCTTACCAAATCTGAAATGATGTTGGTGTCTAGTAGGTATTGATAGGTCATTGGGCAGGATTAAAGCACAATATCATCGAGTGGCAGTAACCCTTCATCTATGTTAGGAAAATTTTCTGTAATATCTTCTAAAGTGGCAAGCAGTGAAAGTAGAGAACCGGAAGAAATGGGTTCGATGATTAATCGATTACCTTCTTTGCGTAACAAAACTTCTGTGCTGGATAGAGCAAATTCATTAGGAATGGTTAGGACTTGATGTTGCCCATCCCGTAAGAGGTAAACATGGCATGAGTTTGGCATCAAGTAATCTCCTTAAAGTCATAATTATTTCGTCGCAGTGTGTTACTTTACAATATCACTTTCCACCAAAGGATATTTGATGCTGTGTGCTGTAGCTGACACCTATGCAGTCATCTGGATTATGAAGTACCTAACTTCAATAATTTTGGGAAGAGACTGACTGACTCAAAAAAGCCAGTATTCTCAGCTATTGTTAAAATTTTCGCAGATGAAGGAGGTGAAAATTTGTGAGCCTAAAAGAAGTTATCAGACTAGCAAAGCAACTTTCAACCGTGGACAAAGTACGTTTGATCCAGCAAATTGCTCCTGATATAGAACGCGAGTTAACAGATAAATCATCTATTGTTCTCCGCAAATCATTGTGGGGACTGTGTGCGGATTTAGGAAACGCACCTTCGGCAGAGGAAATTGATGCAGCCCGTAGTGAAGAATGGGCTAGCTTTCCACGGGAGTACCAGTGATTAGTCGAGATCGCAAAATTCAACTGTCCAGTGTGAATACCATTTGGTGAAAATGATCAACAACTAATTAAAGACTTCTCCTAAGTGCGCTCTTAATTTATCGATATTACCCCACTGATCAATCAAGTTTTGACTAGACAACAATTTAGCCTTAGTATCAAACCAACCCCACTCGGCTCTCATTTCCTTCTTATCAAGAGGAATACGGCTGACATCCGTAAAATCAGCAATCCAATGAACCTTACCCCATCGGAAAATACCCCATGTATCTGTTTCCCATTGAGGTTTATCTTCACTTCCCTCATTAACCAGTTCAACTACGTGCGTCAAGTATCGCTCGTTTCCAGGTGGCTTTTGAGAAAGGATAACAAGAGATCCTTTTGGTAAGTTAAATGTATGAGCATCAACACCTTTGCCCTGTTTAAAGTTCAAGGGAAAGTAAGATCCAATAGGATAAACTTTATACGCCCAATCTTTATCATCATTGACATTTTTAATATATTCCAGACGAGTACAATCCATTATTTATAACCCTAAATGTTTGTTTTATGTTGAATTTCTAAAAGCCTTTTGGCTATACTCTGACACTTTGCCTAAATGAAATATTAATGTAGTTACTTTTTGGCCGATATTTTACTTTTCCACAAGTTCATTACCCATTTTTAATTTTTAAGACTTCGCCCTCGTATCCACAAAGCTAGTAGACTCATCAACAACACCCCCATCATTCCTTGTAGGGGATTATTATTCACACCAGTTACCCAATCAGGAACTTGACCAGAATATTTTGTTAATTCCCCAACATTAATAATGTAGTAGCCCCAGACGAAACCACCATGTAAACCAATTGGTAAACCCAAGCGTCCCCGTCGCCAACGTTTTGCCCATACCTGCGTTAATCCCAGCAGTACTAAAGCTGGAAATTGTGGCAGTGTATGAATAATTGCCTCCAAGGGTTTAATAAAGTGCAATGTAGCAAAGGCAGTTGCATCTGTCCACAGTGCCACACGCGGACTGTAATCTCGTTGTAATTCATCTAGCAACCAGCCTCGGAATAACAACTCCTCAGCAAAACCGATGCCTAAGCCAACAAGTAAACCCTCTAAAATAACTTTCAGCAAAAAAACTTTCGGTTGTTGCCACACCAACCAACCCAACAAACTTTCTACCCCAAAAAGGATCAAAATATTAATTATCCCCATAGCCAAGCCACGGAGTAAATCCACACCGTTTTGCTGCGTGAATTCTAAGCCATAATGCCGCAGAATTTGCGGCTGCTGGTAGACATATTTGCCCCATAATCTCAGGAGAAAAATAAACACTGCATATAACAATATCAATGTCAATATACTTTCTAAGTTTGAATCATCCACTAGTAAGTATATTGGTGTAGCCAATGGCAACCATAGCAACAATAAAGTCAAAATAAAACAGCCCAGCCTAATGGGGGCAGGGCGTTCGGCTAAACGGACAAAGTTTTTTTTCATACTAAATAAGTCACCAATCACCAGTCAATACTTTAAATTTCGACAAATGACAAATGACAAATGACTATTCATCAGGTTCAATCGTGCTACTTAAACCGTGACTTATCAAGGTTTCGCAATAGAACTCAGCGTGTTCCAGAGCGCAAGTAATGACTAAAGCTAGCCCGTTAGTATGGGCTTCCATCATGATGCTCACAGCCTGGGGTTGGGTAAGGCTCGGTACAGTCGCTATTAACGACTGCACAACATGCTCCATAGAGTTGTAGTCGTCGTTATGGAGCAAAACGCGATACCGAGGCGCTAGCTTACGGGTTGTGGAAGGCTTTTGAATAGTTTCAACTGACACGGCTCTTTGCTCTTTTCTTGTTGATTCACTACTACAAAGTGTCTGTGTAGCGATCGCTTAACAGTTATTTACTTATTCTATAGTATTTCTGTCCAGATACTATGCTAAGAAAATCCTCTGCTGCCAGAGATTGGTCGTATTAGTTTGGCGTAGCCACTTGTAAGGCACATGTCTTAAGACACGCTTACCGTGAGGTGCTACCCTAATGTTACAGAAGCTTCCTTTAAAAATAGCGCATTCTCACTTTTAAAATTAAGGAAATTGCAAAATAATCCTTGCCCCCGCCCAAACTTCATAATGATGGACATTAGCCTAGATTTTCTTCAACCAGGACAAATTGTGTCTTTAGAGCATGGCGACAGGAATCTGTATGCAGAAGTCATTCAATTTGTAGTTTCCCGCCAGTTGTGCTGGGTGCGTCCTTTATTAATGGTTACTTTTATTCAAGAATCGCCGCTAATTACCGATTTGCGTGATTCGTCTGACTTGCTTTGGCCTGCCAATTTATTTCGGCCAGCATTAGACACAGAAGTAATTACCTTCTTGAGCCAAGTTTTAGCAAAAGAACCAAAAACCGAACCTGACTCAGCTACTAAACAGCAACTCAATCAGTTTATTCACCAACTTTGGCAAGCTATACCATAGGGATTAGAGCATTGGGTATTAGTTATTTTTTCCCTGCTTCCCCCACTCCCCACTTCCCATTCCCTTGTAGGGAATGGGGAATGGGGGGTTAGATTTATGAGGCTTTGATGTTAATAAAAATACTTTTGAAACATCCTCTTACTAAAACTTGTTTTACCTACTTGAAATTTTGATTCCTTTAGCCATAATCAAATTCACTTAATATAGGCAATAAACCTCTATGCCTAAGCAATTAGGAATATCCCAAGTTAGGAACTAATTGAATTCTACCAGCATCCATCTCTGCCATTAATAACTCCAGAGCTTCGTAGTCAACGTCAGAAATGTAACCCAATTCCGTCAATTCTGAGTTAATTTCATTTTCTATCTCAGGAGTTAATTTTTTAATGTCAAGAGCCTTTTCTACTAATTTACGAATAGCGTACTTAGTTTTCATAAGTAATGAACCAGCTTTATATGATACTAAATTACTCCAGATTTATTTAAGTATAAATAGTGATCCCGAACTAATCTAATAGTCATATAGATCACATTTTAATTAGTTAAATAAATAATTCGCTATGAGGATATCGGATGCCATCAGCAACGCTATAGTGAGGAATTTAACTTACCGTTAAGACTTGGCTAAATTAGCTTTAGTTATAGACTAAGCAAGTTTTCTCAGCATACTTACTGATGATTTGTCATTTCTAGGGCTGTCTATAGTTGATTGTTTTTGAACTAGCATAAAAAAAAAGTATATATAAGCACATTTTAAACTGGAATTATGACAATCTTTAAAGAGAGATACTAAAGCAATAAAGATTCAGCAAAGAGAACTAAGACATATGGTCGATGCAACAAAATAGAGTTTATGTTCATAATGATTCTTAGGTTGACGCTTCAACAATTATCAATAGGATATAACTATGCAGGCAGTACTTAACTATCCGAAGATTGCAGTTATTCGCCCCCAAGGCTTTTTGAATGCTACAAACGCCTTGGAATTTGAACGAGATATGACCACAGCGTTAGCACAAAATGGTATTTCCATCTTGGTAGTAGACCTAGCAGCAGTAGAATCGTTAGACAGCGCGGGGTTGATGGCATTGTTATCTATACACAAGCTGGCTCTTAGTTTAGGAAGGGGTTTCCAACTTTGCGCTGTTGCTCCGTCAATTAGAATTATTTTTGAACTCACGCAACTCGATAGAGTGTTTGAAATATTGGATGGTGAAGTTGAGTTGGCTGCAACATAACTTTATGTAAAAGCACAAAGGTTCGCGTAAGAAGTGGATTTTATGTAAAGGAGTTATAAGTTGCAACGATAAACTATGTTAGAAGACCTAATTCAATGCTAAGGTTGGGTTTGAGTAGCTGTAATTAAGGTAGCTAGAAGATAGCACAGTGGCTGTTGCAGTTGAAAAATTAATAACATCGGATATTTTAAAACCAGGGCGTTACCTGGGTAATGAGCGTTTAGCAGTACACAAAGCTTGGGATACGGCAGAAATACGCTGGGTATTAACTTATCCAGAAGTATATGAAGTCGGTGCATCCAATTTAGGGCACATCATTCTCTATAACATTTTGAATGCCCAACCGCGTCAATTATGCGATCGCGCCTACCTCCCAGGAAAAGACCTCGCAGCCAAACTACGCGAAACTAATACGCCGTTATTTGCTGTAGAGTCAAAGCGATCGCTGACAGAATTCGACATTTTAGGCTTTAGCCTCAGTTACGAACTGGGTGCAACTAATATCCTAGAAATGTTGGATTTGGCTGGAATTCCCTTGACGTGGCGAGAACGCCAAAAAGCAGGAGAAGCAGGGGGAGAATTTACGAATCTCCAGTCCCAGTTTCCGTTGATTTTTGCTGGTGGGCAAACAGCAACATCCAATCCCGAACCTTACGCTGACTTTTTCGACTTTATCGCCCTTGGAGATGGAGAAGAACTGCTGCCAGAAATTGGTTTGGTATTGGAATTCGGCAAACAAGCAGGATTGAGTCGGGAACATCTATTACTGGACTTAGCACAGATACCAGGTGTATATGTCCCTCAGTTTGACGACATGGCAGAGGATGGCTCGGTTCATCCTCATCGCCTAGACGTACCAAAACGAATTTTGCGACGGGTTGCAACTCCCATACCCGCCTATTCCATTGGGTTAGTTCCATACGTAGAAACGGTGCATGACCGTTTGACCATTGAGATTAGGCGTGGTTGCACTCGTGGCTGTCGCTTCTGTCAACCAGGAATGCTTACTCGACCAGCACGGGATGTGGAACCCGATCAGGTTGTAGAAGCAATTGAAGAGGGAATGCGGGCAACTGGTTACAATGAGTTTTCTTTACTATCTCTGAGTTGTTCTGATTATTTGTCCCTACCAGCAGTGGGGATGGAAATCAAAAATCGCTTAAAAAATGAAAACATTTCTCTGACCCTACCAAGCCAACGGGTAGACAGATTTGATGAAAATATTGCCAATATCCTTGGAGGTACGCGGCAAGGTGGACTGACTTTTGCTCCAGAAGCTGGAACTCAGCGGATGCGAGACATTGTGAATAAGGGTTTGACTAATGAAGAATTGTTGCGGGGAGTGAAAACCGCTTGGGAGCAAGGCTGGGATAAAATCAAGTTGTATTTTATGATTGGCTTGCCGGGTGAGACGGATGCTGATGTTCTGGGCATTGCCGAAACAGTAAGCTGGCTACAGCGAGAATGTCGGGGCAAGGGCAGAAAACCCCTAAACTTTAACTTGACAATTTCTAACTTTACGCCGAAGCCCCATACGCAATTCCAATGGCACTCAGTTTCTACAACTGAATTTAAGCGCAAACAAAACCTGTTGCGGCAAGAATTCCGCCGAATAAAGGGAGTGAAGGTAAATTTTACCGATGTTCGCATTTCGGCAATGGAAGATTTTGTGGGACGAGGCGATCGCAATTTGGGCAAAGTAGTCCGGCGTGCCTGGGAATTGGGTGCAGGTATGGATTCCTGGTATGAAAATTTAGATCAGGCTTTTAGCGCTTGGGGAGATGCGATCGCTCAAGCCGATCTAGACTGGAAATACCGTCAAGTAGAAAATGGCGAATGGAATTTGTTTCACGCACAAGATCAAACTAGATCGAAAGATGCGGAAAATGGCCCACAGACGCCATTAATCGCGTTCCCAAGTACAGACGCAATTAATCTCGTCTCTCCCCACTCCCTCGATACTCCCCTACCTTGGGATCATATTGATACCGGAATTGATAAAAAGTGGCTCAAAGAAGATTTGCAACGCGCCTTAGAAGCTGCAATTGTACCCGACTGTTCTTTTGAAGGTTGTTCTCACTGTGGCGTATGTGGAACCGACTTTGGCCATAACATTGTGATTGAATCACCTGCCATCCCGAAGTTCGCTGGCGAGTTTGTCCCCAACACAACTAAGGCACAACGACTGCGAGTTTGGTTTGGGAAACAGGGTAATATGGCTTTGGTAAGCCACCTGGATTTAATCCGTCTGTTTGACCGAGTTGTGCGGCGAGCAGGCTTACCAATCGCTTTCACTGGTGGATTTCATCCAATGCCGCGAATTTCTGTAGCAACTGCTTTGGCTCTAGGAGCTACTAGTAGTGGTGAAATTGCAGATTTTGAGTTAACTGTACCAGTAGCAGTCGATACTTTTCGAGAACAGTTGGTTCGAGAAATGCCCACAGACATACCTGTATATAATGTGGAGCAGATAGATTTAAAAACTCCGGCAGCGACTCAACTGCTAGAAACAGCAGAATATTTAATTACCGTAGCAGCACTTGAAGAAGTAACACTTATACAATGGCAAGAATGGATTGATAGCATTAAAGCAAAAGACGAACTGTGGTACGAGCATACAACAAAGTCAGGCAAGAGCCAGTTAATAAATCTGCGCGATCGCTTGTTTGAACTGGAATTAGTAGAAACTCACAAAGGCATTGCAGAATCTATATCTGTTATCCGTTATGTAGGTAGCTATCGCCAAGATGGTTTTCTATTGCGTCCGGAAGAAATCCTGTTTATGCTAGGGATGGTGGCTAGTGGAGAATTCCAACTCCTGCACATCCACCGCAATCGGCTAATTTTAGGGGTATAATCCCTGTAGGGCAGCTTGCTAGTAGTTGTCCTAACGTGGCTATATCGTTGGAATTGATTTTTAGCAAGGTTGCGTTAGAATGGGTTGAAGAGAAATATTTCTGGCGCTGCATTGAATTAGCTGGTTCACTACCCTGGTGTTCAGGGGGCGAAAGCAAAGATATTAGAGTGCAAATTCTAGGATTTTATCCCAGACAAACTGAGGCAGATTAAAGAATACACACTCTCTCTATAGCTACCTTGTGAATCAGTAACTAACAGCAGGCTCGGTTAGCTTCTCTAAATCCATGCTTTTTAAACAACTGCTGAATTGTTTAATCCACAGTAGTGCCAAAGAGCTAGTGAGCTACTTTTCTAGAGTTGTTCGCCCTTGGTGTTACCGTAGGGTAAACAACTGCCGTCGGTTAGACCGAATTTGCAGACGTTCACGAGACGCGCAAAGCGCGGCTTGAATTAGGGTAGCAGCTGGCGTTGCTGAGTATAACCCTAAGGATAAATCCGGGGAATGGAAAATAGAAATAGTTTCTTTTTCTTAACGACTTCAGTAGGTTACTCTCAAATGAAGCTTCCTGAGTTAAAAACTCACTCAGGATTCAGAACTTTCAACTCAGAACTCTTTTTATTGAGAGTATTGCATCACAAATCAACCACAGACGGTTGATTTAATTGCTTAAACATGCAGCCGTTCTGGAATAATCCGCCGTGAAAATGCTCTTAAGAGCGCCAATAGCTATTTAACTTAGAAGACCAGGTTTGCGATTTTTATTATCAGTAGCGCCTTTTGAGGTTTGCAGGGGCAACAAAGGTATAACAAACCTCCAGACCTATTGGTGCTGCCAATTTTTGAGGGAATTGAATGCCAAAACAAATTATCATCGCGGAGCAGCACCAAATTGCTGCTGTCTTTTCTGAAGATCAAATACAGGAACTAGTTGTTGCTACAGGTCATCACCAAATAGGTGATATCTACTTAGGGGTAGTAGAAAACGTATTGCCTGGGATAGATGCGGCTTTTGTCAATATTGGCGACCCAGAGCGCAACGGTTTTATTCACGTCACCGATTTAGGGCCATTAAAGCTAAAGCGTACCGCAGCAGCAATTACAGAATTACTAGCACCACAGCAGAAAGTTTTGGTGCAAGTAATGAAAGAGCCAACGGGGACAAAAGGCCCCCGGCTGACGGGTAATATAACTTTACCCGGACGCTACGTAGTATTGATGCCCTTTGGTAGAGGCGTAAATTTATCCCGACGGATTAAAAGTGAAAGTGAGCGCAACCGCTTGCGGGCACTAGCGATTTTGGTCAAACCGTCGGGAATGGGTTTGCTTGTGCGTACAGAAGCAGAAGGCAAACCCGAAGAAGCGATTATGGAAGATTTGGAGTTGCTGCAAAAGCAATGGGAAGCTATCCAACAGGAAGCGCATTCCACCCGTGCCCCAGCACTACTCAACCGGGACGATGACTTCATTCAGCGCGTATTGCGGGATATGTACGGCGCGGATGTAAATCGGATTGTCGTAGATTCCAGTACTGGTTTGAAGCGCGTGAAGCAGTACTTGCAGAACTGGAGCGGAGGTCAAACACCGCAGGGATTGTTGATTGACCATCACCGCGATCGCTCTCCAATTTTAGAGTACTTCCGCATCAGTGCCGCCATTCGAGAAGCCCTCAAACCGAGAGTAGACCTACCTTCTGGAGGCTACATTATTATTGAGCCGACAGAGGCATTAACCGTAATTGATGTTAACTCAGGTTCCTTCACGCGATCGGCAACAGCTAGAGAAACAGTTTTGTGGACAAACTGCGAATCTGCAACAGAAATTGCTCGCCAGTTGCGTCTACGGAATATCGCCGGGGTGATCGTTGTTGATTTTATTGATATGGAATCACGACGCGATCAACTACAAGTTCTCGAACACTTTAATAAAGCACTCAAAGCAGACAAAGCTCGTCCGCAGATTGCCCAACTTACCGAACTGGGTTTAGTAGAACTAACCCGCAAACGCCAAGGTCAAAACATTTACGAATTGTTTGGTGAAACTTGCCCCACCTGTGGCGGTTTAGGACATATTGTGCGTCTGCCTGGAGAAATCGAAAACCGATTACCAATACCAGCAGAAACACCAGAGCGTGAACGTGAGCGTTTTATATCCCTGCCTCACCGAGAACCACGTCAGCCATCTGCCCGCATCCCAGAACCACGAGAAACCTATGATGGATTTTCAGAAGCATTTGAGGGCGACCTAGAATCGGGTAACTTAAATCTGATCAATCATCCTAGTTATCAAGACCTTAATGATAATAAGCGTCGTACCCGCACTCGCCGCAGTCGAATTCCCATCAATGGGTTAAACGGGAAAGATGAGACTGGCATCATAGCCAATCCACTGGCTTTTGTCAACGAGCCAGACTTAGACCTTGATATTGAACCAGAACTAGGAGTTGCACCAGAGATTCCCTCACCCACCCTTGGTAAACCAGGTTGGAGTGAAAGAGTAGAGCGCACTATAGTAGATCGCACTATAGATCGCACTATAGATCGGACTATAGATCGGACTGTAGAACGCGCTAAAATTATCAAGGCAGACCCAGTGAAACCAGTGGTAGAACCACCGGAGATTAGAACTGTAGAAATGAGCCTCCAGGAACAGGATATCTTTGCCTTGATGGGAATATCTCCCTTAGTGAAGTTAGAGCAAGAGGTTAAAAATACCAAGTCTGTGATTATTAACGTGATTCAGCCTGGTCAACAGCCAACAACTCCAACTGAATCAACCTCAGAATCAACTATTGTCCAAAAAGCAACACCTGAAATAATTCCAAGCAAGATCCCAATACCAAAAGTTATTGAGCCACAACAAAAACCTTTGATAGAAGAGACAACTGAACCATCTGAGTTGACTGCTAACCCAACGGATAGCTTGTCTGCGAAAGCTTCCACCAACGAAGATGAAAGTGATGCCAACAGCGCCGCCACTGCCAGCCGTCGCCGCCGTCGTCGTTCCTCAGCGATCGAGGATAATTAAAATTTGCTTTATGGTAGAAACGTCGCCAACGCCCTTGGAACAATCCAATTGGCTGGAGTTTTCTACCTTGTCAGGGATTCCAGGGTTGGTTGCAGGTGTGGATGAAGTCGGGCGAGGCGCTCTATTTGGCCCTGTGGTAGCGGTAGCAGTGATCCTACCAGATCATGCTTTGCCAATACTGATGGCAGCTAAAATCAAAGATAGTAAAAAGTTATCTAGTTCTCGTAGAACTCAGCTAGCGCAGCAGATTTGTGGGCTGGCTATAGACTGGAAAATTGGATTTGCTTCTACTGCCGAAATTGACAAGATAAATATTTTGCAAGCGACGCTGTTAGCAATGAAGCGGGCTGTACTGAAGTTAAAGGTACAGCCTACACTCTGCCTGGTTGATGGTAATCAGTCAATCAAAGACTTGCTATTGCCGCAACAAACAATAATTAAGGGGGACGAGCGATCGCTCGCTATTGCCTCTGCTAGTATTGTTGCCAAGGTTTGGCGTGACGAACTGGTACTGCGTCTTGCATTAAAATACCCTATGTACAACCTGGAGTGTAACAAGGGTTATGGTAGCCAGAAGCACTTGCTGGCTCTGCAACAATATGGGCCTTCGCCCCTACATCGTCAGTCTTTTCGTCCTTGCCAAATCAAGATACTGAACGCTGAGTGATTAAATAATTACTCAGCATTCAGGATTGGCAATTCAGTACTGTTACCGCTAATTCCTCTATCTTTGGTTTGTGATATCACCCAGTAGCGATAATCCGCCAAAAGTTGGTTTAATAACCGTTGCTTGACCGACAACAGCACGCTTTTGAGCAAAGCATTGCCAGTAGCTTCTAAAATCGGCTTAGGAGTGAAACAAAATGGCGGTGGCAAATCCACCAGCACTTCTAAATCAGCTTTTCCTTGCAGGCGAGTGCCAGTGCTTAACTCTTTGGGAGACAAATGTCCTTTTAAATTGAGAGCAAAACGCTGGTTAATATACTCGAAGCCCAGAATTTCACAGCCTAGCGATCGCAAATTAATTATTCCATTTGATTCTGCCCAAACTCTCATGTCTACAGTAGGTTGAATACTCAATGACATAAAAGTTAACGGACGCATTTTCAAGCGAAATACTTCCTCAGAAAGCTGGTCAATTCTACTGTTGTCAGCCAAAGCCTTAACTAGACGTTGAGGCTGGCGCAAGTAGTGCTGAATGGGAATAGGCTGCTCTGGAACAGCGATTTCAACCGATTGGGAGGCAGTAAACCGGGTAGCCATGAGCGGATAAAAATATCTGTTTCTTAATTTTAATATTTTTTAATAAATTAAATCTGATTATTAGAAAACTATAAAATTTATTGACCATAAAAATGATTGTTGCTTATCAGCTATACATGATTAGCAAAAAGTTGGTACGCTCATTACTATCTTTAGTTCAAGAAATATAGACTCTGATTTAATTATTGACATAAAAACAATAATATGCATCCTTCTATGGCCAGAACCCAATATAATTGCTTTTAAATCTCCAGAGGAATTTAGGAAAAAAAAAACTACCAGGAAATCTATCTGCTAGAAGTACTCTTTTCGATAAATTGTTTTCCTGGATACATATTTCGCTCTATTTGTTTAGTGCGTAAATTTTAAAGATAACAGTGTCTAGTAAGAGTAGATTTGGATCTATTTGCCAAGACCAAAATATCATAATCTCTGTTTACCGATTAAACTCGCAACTCAAGGCTAAAGGCATGACCTTATTGATCGCACATTTAGGGCCTCCCGGCACTTACACAGAACAAGCAGCTGTTCTTTATGTCAACTGGCTAACTAAAAGTACGGGAGTTGAAGCTAGGTTATGTCCCTATCTCACCATCTCGCAGTCACTGCACGCCGTTGCTGATGGTCAAGCTCACTTGGCTGTTGTGCCAGTGGAAAATTCTATTGAAGGGAGTGTGGCTACAACACTAGATACACTTTGGCAGTTAGACAGTTTGCGAATTCAGTTGGCTTTGGTATTACCCATTGTCCATACGTTAATTTCTTGCGCGTCTAGCTTAGATAAAATTAAAACTGTTTACTCTCACCCGCAAGCTTTGGCACAATGTCAGGGATGGTTAGAGCGGTTTCTCCCGACTGTACAGATTATTCCCAGCAATTCTACAACCGAAGCATTACAGCGATTGGAGCAAGAGACAACAACAGCAGCGATCGCTTCTAGTAGAGCCGCTCAACTCTACAACCTGCCCATACTTGCCAGTGGCATCAACGACTATCCAGAAAACTTTACTCGTTTTTGGGTAGTAAGTCAGGGTGAAGCGAACGCTGAATATCAGGCATCAAAAGTGCCTACCAGTCACACATCACTGGCTTTTAGTATGCCTGCCAACACACCTGGAGCATTGCTCAAACCTTTGCAAATATTTGCTCAACTAGGGATTAACCTCAGCCGGATTGAATCTCGTCCGACGAAGCGATCGCTAGGCGAATACTTATTTTTTATGGATTTAGAAGCGGATGTCAAGGAAGCACAAATGCAATCTGCTTTAGCAGAATTAACTATGCACACAGAAATTTTAAAAATTCTTGGCGCTTACAATGTTTTGCCGATCAGCGCTGTTACTTTATAAGTTAGGAGTTATTAATTAGTTAAGAGTTAGGAGTTATCAGTTATTAATTATCAGGTAAGAAATATAAATTATAAGTTGCCAATCTTTTATTTTTTGTTATTTATTCCTAACTCCTAACTCCTGTACAGACGCGATTAATCGCGTCTCTACTCCTAACTCCTCACTTTTCATTAAACGTATCTTTAAGAACAGAGCGAGCGGCCAAGTGATTACGAGTAGAGGTTAAAATTTCCGCTTCCCGCTCAAGACGAGTTGCAGTATCTTGCATTTCTAGCAATAACTGCTGCTCTGCGGCAACACCATAAAGATTACTCGCTACCCAATAAGATAACTCTGTTGGTAGGTCAGGCAAATCTTCTGGCAGTTCGATATTTTGTTCAGTCAATTTGGCTGATAGACGCACAACATCTCGCAGTAGTTGTTCTACCTCAGTTGATAAAGGTCGCAAATCTTTAGCCGGTGCTTGGTCTTCAATCCACTCAACTAAACCAACGCGGTATGGCTTTTCACGAACATACTCTAATACCCGAAATCTTTGCTGCCCTAAAGTCAACATCTTAATCCGATCATCTGGCAACCGTTGGTGATGAACGATTTCCGCACAGCAACCAGTATTTGCAATCGTACCTTTAACAGGATCGACCATCAAAACACCGAACCTGCGATCGCTCTCCAAAATCGTGTTCATCATGATTCGGTAGCGAAATTCAAAGATGTGTAGAGGCAATGGCCTGGTAGGAAACAGAACTACTTCGGGTAACGGGAACAGAGGTAGTTCACGAACTGCAATTTTAGAAGATGATGTCATTGTTATCTTGGTATAAACTTAATCTTTAAAATTTCTTTTTCTCTGATTTTCCCGTACTTTCTCTACATTCTATCATTTGTTTCCTAGCTAAATAAAAGCCCTGAGATATATTTCTTCAGGGCTATGTAAAAAAAATTCGTACTAATGTCATTTGTCCTTTGCTAATGACTAATGACTAATGACCAATGACTAAATTAAAGTTTGACTTCGATATCTACACCCGATGGTAGATCCAATTTCATCAGGGCATCAATAGTCTTAGAAGAGGGCTGGTAAATATCAATAATCCGGCGATGAGTACGAGTTTCAAAGTGTTCCCGTGAATCTTTATCTACGTGAGGCGATCGCAGGACACAATAGATCCGGCGTTTTGTTGGTAAAGGAATTGGGCCTACGGCTGTAGCATTGGTGCGGTTAGCTGTATCTACAATCTTCTCGCAAGATGTGTCTAATAAGCGTCGGTCAAAAGCCTGTAAGCGAATTCTAATTTTCTGCTGCTGTAGAGTTGCCATCTTTAATTTTCCAGGTTCTGCGTAATTAGGGGAGTATTTACAGGTTAAAGGTTACAAGTTATAGGTTACAGAAAACTATTACCTGTCCCCTGTAACCTATTACCTTATTTATAGAGGGAAGAGAAAGGAGCAGAGAGGCACAATAAAGACCATCTCTGCTCCTTTGTTATGAGCGAAAAGGTGCTACTTGATAATTTTGGAGACGACACCAGCACCGATGGTGCGGCCACCTTCGCGGATAGCGAAGCGCATTCCTTGTTCAATAGCGATCGCGTTGATCAATTCTACTGTCATCTTGATGCGATCGCCTGGCATCACCATTTCTACTTCTTTGCCATCATCGGAGGTGTAGGCTTTGATAGTACCAGTTACATCGGTTGTCCGCACGTAGAACTGGGGACGGTAGCCAGCGAAAAATGGAGTCTTACGACCACCTTCTTTTTCTGTTAAGACATACACCTCACCTTCAAATTCATTGTGAGGTTTAATCGAACCAGGTTTGGCGATGACCATACCCCGTTCAATATCAGCCTTCTGGATACCCCGGAGTAGTACGCCAGCGTTATCCCCAGCCATACCTTGGTCGAGACTCTTCTTGAACATCTCAATACCAGTTACGGTAGTTGCGCGAGTATCTCTGATACCCACTAGTTCAACGTTATCGCCAACTTTGACTATACCCCGCTCAATCCGACCGGTGGCGACAGTACCACGACCTGTAATTGAGAACACGTCTTCTACAGCCATTAGGAAGGGTTTATCAACATCCCGCTCAGGAGTGGGGATGTAAGAATCTACAGCATCCATCAATTCGTAGATTTTGTCTACCCAAGGATTTTCACCGCGTTTGGTCTTGGGATTCTTAGTCATGACTTCCAGAGCTTGCAAACCAGAGCCTTTGACGATGGGGATGTCGTCACCAGGGAAATCATAGCTGCTTAACAGTTCTCTCAGTTCTAGTTCTACTAGTTCCAAGAGTTCTGGGTCATCCATCAAATCTTCTTTGTTCAAGAAGACAACCAGACTGGGAACGCCTACCTGTTTTGCCAACAGGATGTGTTCGCGGGTTTGGGGCATAGGGCCATCGGTAGCTGCTACTACCAGGATTCCTCCGTCCATCTGGGCAGCACCAGTGATCATGTTCTTCACATAGTCAGCGTGTCCTGGACAGTCTACGTGAGCATAGTGCCGACTTTCGGTTTCATACTCTACGTGAGCAGTATTGATGGTAATACCCCGGGCCTTTTCTTCTGGGGCATTATCAATTTGGTCGTAGCCCTTAGCTACAGCCTGACCCATAGCTGCCAAGGTCATGGTGATGGCTGCTGTCAAGGTAGTTTTACCGTGGTCAACGTGGCCAACTGTACCGATATTAATGTGGGGTTTATTCCTTTCAAACTTTGCGCGTGCCATGAATGCTCATTTCCTTATTTTAACTAAGCGTTCCCTTTGCTTTTTGCAATGATAGTTTCAGCTACGCTGCGAGGCACCTCTTCGTAGTGGCTGAACTCCATCGTGAAGATACCCCGACCTTGGGTCTTTGACCGGATATCAGTGGCGTAGCCAAACATGGTCGCCAATGGAACTTTGGATGCGACCTTAGCGAGTCCCTGTTCGGTGCTTTGGCTTTCAATCTGCCCTCGGCGGGAGATGAGGTCGCCGATGACGTTCCCGATATAGTCGTCGGGAACTTCAACTTCAACTTTCATCATAGGCTCTAAGAGGACGGGTGAAGCTTTCAGCACAGCCTCTTTCATCGCCATTGAGCCAGCGATTTTGAAAGCCATTTCCGAAGAGTCTACATCGTGGTATGACCCATCAATTAGCGTCGCTTTGACGTCAATTAACGGATATCCAGCTAGTACACCAGATTCGCAGCTTTCTTTCATTCCTTGTTCTGCGGGGCCAACGTACTCTTTAGGTACTGTACCGCCGGCAATTTTGGAAACGAATTCAAAGCCAGTACCGGGTTCTCCAGGCTCCAAATTGATCACAACGTGACCGTATTGACCTTTACCACCACTTTGGCGGATGAATTTGCCCTCAACTTTATTCACAGCTTTCCGAATTGTTTCTCGGTAAGCTACTTGCGGCGCACCTACATTTGCTTCCACCTTGAATTCTCGTAACATCCGGTCTACTAGAATTTCTAGGTGTAGCTCTCCCATCCCCGCGATCACGGTTTGGTTTGTTTCCGGATCGACGCGGACTCGGAAGGTGGGGTCTTCTTCTGAGAGAGATTGCAGAGCCTTGGACAGCTTGTCCATGTCGTTCTTGGTTTTGGGTTCAACCGCCACCGAGATTACAGGCTCAGGAATGAATAGGGATTCCAGAATTACTGGCGATCCATCATCACAGAGCGTGTCACCTGTCAAGGTGTCTTTCAATCCCAGAGCTGCTCCCAAATCACCCGCTCGCAGTTCATCGACATCTTGCCGATCATCTGCCTTCATCAGAACTAAGCGGGAAATCCGTTCTTTTTTATTCTTACTAGCGTTAAGAACGTAGCTGCCCTTTTTCAGGACACCAGAATAAACGCGAACAAATGTCAGGCGACCGTAAGGGTCAGCCATAATTTTGAATGCCAGAGCCGCTAGGGGTTCGTTGTCATCAGCCCGCCGCTCAATAGTATCGCCATTGGGCAGTAAGCCTTGAATTGGCGGTACTTCACTTGGCGCTGGTAGGTAATCTACAACGGCATCCAGCATCAACTGCACGCCTTTATTTTTGAATGCCGAACCGCAAAGCACTGGTACAATTGTCCCCGCAATTGTGCCTTTACGCAGGGCAGTCCGAACTTCCTGTTCTGTAAGTTCTTCGCCTTCAAAGTACTTAGCCATCAGAGCATCATCGGTTTCTGCCGCAGCTTCTATTAGCTTGGTGCGGAATTCGTCTACCTGCGCTTGCAATTCTTCGGGGATATCGGTTTCCTGGATATCAGTTCCTTGGTCATTGGCGTAAATATACGCACGTTGCCGTACTAGGTCAACGATACCTTGGAAGTCGTTTTCACTACCAATTGGTAGTTGAATGGCGATCGCATTCGCCCGCAGGCGATCACGAATTTGCTCGTGAACTTTATAAAAGTTCGCTCCAGTGCGATCCATTTTGTTGATAAAGGCTATCCGAGGAACTTTGTAGCGTTCTGCTTGTCGCCACACTGTCTCAGACTGCGGTTGCACGCCGCCCACAGAACAAAATACTGCGATTACACCATCCAACACGCGCATGGAGCGCTCAACTTCAATTGTGAAGTCTACGTGACCCGGAGTATCGATAATGTTAATTTGATGATCTTTCCAACTGGTACTGATAGCAGCGGCAGTAATGGTAATTCCCCGCTCCCGCTCCTGCTCCATCCAGTCTGTGACGGCAGTTCCTTCATGAACTTCGCCAATTTTATGAATTATCCCAGAGTAAAATAATATTCTCTCTGTTGTTGTTGTTTTGCCCGCATCTATATGCGCCGCAATACCAATGTTGCGTACTTTATCTAGCGGGATCGTGCGTGCCACAGCTACCTCCTATAGTTTTTGCCTCATGATATCTCGTATATTACTCTTTGTTAAGATTCTATACTTTTACGGAAAACCGTCTTTTCTTGTAAATCGACGATATACCGCTTCGGCAATGCGATATATCGCTTTTCTACTTAATAACGATAGTGTGCGAATGCTTTGTTAGCTTCCGCCATCCGGTGCGTTTCTTCACGTTTGCGAATGGCATTGCCAGTTTCGTTGGCAGCATCCATTAACTCATTTGCCAGTTTGCTTGCCATTGTCCGGCCTGGTCTAGACCGGGAATATTGCACTAACCAACGCAGTGCTAGGGTAGTGCCCCGTTCTGTACGCACTTCCATTGGTACTTGGTAGGTTGCTCCACCAACTCGCCGAGCTTTTACTTCTACTAAAGGCGTGGCATTTCGCACTGCTCTTTCAAAGGTTTCTAAAGCACCGTTACCAGTGCGTTCCTCGATAGTTTTCAATGCTTCATAAACAATTCGGGCGGCAAGTGATTTTTTGCCATGACGCATGATCCGCCTGATAATCATGCTCACAAGGCGACTGTTATATACGGAGTCAGACGGAACAGGACGCCTTTGAATAACACCACGACGAGACATACTTCACCTTTAATTCGGAATTGGCAACGAAATTATATGCTATCAGACACCGGAAACTAAAAGCTGCGGAACCCAACCCTCAGACTTTCTCAATTTTGTTTTCGACTGTTGGAGTAAGGCTGACTTATTGACTGCCAACTTTGGATTAGAGTTTTTGGTAGATGTTCCAACCACAAGGATTGGAAAAAATCAAAAGTCTCTAAGCCTCATCCCCTTGTGGGTTCGACCAATCCTAAATTGCAAATCGTTCCACTAAGCGCTCACGCCGAAGTCTAAAATCTAAAATTCATTGACTTGCTAGCTGCAACTAAATACTCAAGGCGACAAGATTCTAAACCTTAATGTCCAGATTAGAATTCTGCTGTGGGTTACAGCGTTCTCCTCAGAACTTCTACACTTGCTCGCTTAGTGTAGGTATAGCTTGCTTGATTTTTTTAAACAGGCTTGAGCAGTTTTCATAACTGCTCTTAAAACACAGACCCTGATAGTTTTTTTGTCCTTTGGCGCTTCTAAGGTAGACGATTAATCGTGTTGGATGCGATTAATCGGCTAATCCTATTTTTTCGCTTCTTTCGGACGCTTGGTTCCATACTTGGAACGCCCTTGTTTGCGGTCTTTGACTCCGGCTGTATCTAGGGTGCCACGGATAATGTGGTATCTCACACCTGGTAGATCCTTAACCCGACCGCCACGAATCATCACAACTGAGTGTTCTTGTAAGTTGTGACCGATACCTGGAATATAAGCTGTGACTTCAAATCCAGAGGTAAGTCTGACTCTTGCTACTTTACGTAGAGCTGAGTTAGGCTTTTTTGGTGTGGTCGTGTATACTCTGGTACAAACTCCCCGACGTTGGGGACATTGTTTCAGAGCTGGGGACTTGGTTTTCTGACGCGCTTGTTCGCGCTCGTTACGTATTAGCTGCTGTATTGTTGGCATGAGTTACAGCGCGTAAAGCTGCTTATATGTCTAAGTTTTAACAAATCCTAATTATATCGTTTTTTACGGTTTTATGTCAATTGTAATTTTTCTTTAATTACTTGGTCATTTTTCCTTTGTTATTGGCAAACGATCGCTAATTAAGGATTATTGATTAGTTGTCCAGAAGGAATTGCCACAGCCACAGGTAGCGATCGCCTGGGGATTCTGAAACCGAAAACCACCACCCATTAAGTCTTCTGAATAATCCACCCTCAAACCGTTGAGGTAATTTAAGCTTGCGGCATCTATAACTACTTGAATTTCATCCAAGTCGAAAACCTGGTCGCCAACTTTTATTGCTTTATCGAAGGACATATCATAAAAAAAACCGGAACAACCACCTGGTTTTACCGCCAATCGAAACAAAACATTTTGCTGCTGCTTGGACTTTATTCGCCCAATCTCACTTGCGGCTGCTTGACTCAGATGAATCATGGAACTCGTTTTTTGCAATTGAATACCCCATCTTCATTTTACAGAGAGATGGGTTCGCTGTCGCTTCTTTAAAATTCCAAATCACCGAAGGCATGAGCGCGATCGCTATTACTACATTTATAGCACAACATGCTTCAGTCCCCACCTGAACTAGGTAGGGACTTTTGGGGTGCAGTGGTTCCCAAAGACGGTTTGCACAAAAATGTATTCAGTTTTTAGATTAAAGGTTTAATCCTTAGTACGGGCATAGTCATCTTGATAGCGGATAATGTCATCTTCTCCCAAGTATTCGCCATTTTGCACTTCAATCAACACCAACGGGATCACGCCAGGATTCTCTAAACGATGAGATGTACATTGGGGTACATAGGTTGACTCATTATTGCTCAGTAGTACTTCTTTCTCGCCACAAGTTACCCTAGCTGTACCAGAGACGACAATCCAATGTTCACTGCGGTGGTGGTGCATTTGTAGGCTGAGGCGGTGTCCGGGCTTAACTTCAATGCGCTTGATTTTGTATCCGCGCCCTTCTTCCAAAACTGTAAAAGCACCCCAAGGACGTAACTCTGTTGCCGCAACGCCTCTGGAAGTGATAGTTGAAGGTAAATGTAGAGTTTCAGTCTGTGTAGTTTCTTGATATCGAGCCATAGTTACCTCATTTGAAGACATAACAAACCGTTGGTACTCTTAACTATTGATAAAAAATCTGGCGCTATCTTGCAACGTTTAAAATCATTAATTTTGTTGCGCCTTGATAAAGATAGCAAAATCAAACATGACGGCGTAAATCATCACTATTAAAACTCTTGTATCTACACTAAGTCTTCATCAAGCAAAATGATAGCTTGTTCTAAACTTTAAAAAAGATGGGGCCTTGGGCATTGGAATTAAGAAACTTTTCCATTCCCTACTCCCTACTCCCTCATTATCGTGGTTTCAGGAAAATACCAATTCCATTATGAACACGAGCAGCAGTACTAGGCGATCGGTCGAGTAGTTGTCCTCCTAAATAAAGGCTGGTAGAACTACCACCGTCCAAATTTAGGGCATCCACACAGCCCATCTGTTGCAGCAATTGGGCATGTTCTGCCAAATTAGGGCCATAACCGCCGGCACGATTATGTGTGGCAGTAATCATCAATGTGCCTGTTGCTGTTGTGCAAATACCGCTACGAATAGCCTTTTCGGCAATAAAAGCATTGCTGAATTTTTCGCCTTTGGCATCGAGGACAATTTGACGATTTTGGACTAATAGCGGCCCGGCTCCGATAATGTGGGGATAACGACTAAAATCAGCCGGAGTAGTGGCGCTGGAAATACTTACTGTGGTTCCAATAGGTAGCTGTGAAGCAGCACTAGCAGCGTTGGCGCGTAAGGTTAGTAGGTAGCCATCCTTCGGAATAGGAACTGCCGTCTCACCAACTTTGCCACCTGGGAACTGTTGAGTAATTTGGTCTTTCTGTACCACTAGAATAATTTCGTTATCCGTCAAGGGCGTATAAGTTGATCCCCAAGCTGGGGTGTAACGAGCAATGCCACTCTGGACGTAGCCACTGTTGAGAAACAGAATTGGTAGGCGCTGGTCATTTGCCGTAATTAAAGTTTCTTCTAAGGTGAGACGACCGAAGTAAAATTGGCCAGAATCATTCCAAGCGATCGCACCTCGATTAAGAATGGGGCCTGATAACCACTTATTATCCCGACGAATTGCACCCAAGGGCAATCTGTTATTGCGGTTAAAATAACCACCGTTAATTCCAGCTACTGCTAAATAACGTTGTGCTGTTTGAATTAAGGGAGCAGTACCCGCAAGCCCATCAGGACTAGCCCACATAGGTTTCAGCGTTAGCCCAAATTTACGGAGATTAACTTCTAACCAAACTACCGGAAAGCGTTCTGTGCCTAAGTTGACATAATGCTGTCGCCAGCGCAATCCTGGCGCCCAAGTGATATCTCGCTCTTCTAGGGGATCGGGTCGAATATCGATAATCAGGCGATTGGGGTTAGCTACAGTACTAACTTGAGGGGATAGGCCAAAGGGAACGCTCAGACTAATAATGGTTTGGTTTTTCACCACTTCCACTTGTTGAATCAGTGCTTCAGGGGCTGGAGGTGGTGGTATTGGTTGTGTTGGTGTAACTGGTAATAATTGTTTGAGCAAGTTTGGCAGCAATGTTGGGGGTGTTGCTGGTACTGGTGGTGGCTGGGGGATATAGCGTTCTATCAAAAGGGGATCGGCTATTCCATCCAGGGTAATTGTCCACTCTCGATTTGGCGGTACAGTGGATTTTGGAGTTGGTGTGTCTGGGTCAGAGGATGGAGTTTGAATTTTTTTAATAATTGACCCTTGTGCAACTTGCCACGGAGTTGGACGATCTAAATCGACAAGAATCCGAGACTGTTGCAAAGGCGCACTCGCCTCTGGACGTTCCTGGCTCTGAACAATATTTGTAATTTGTGCTTTTGGGGTAGCAATTACCAAGGTGCTGCCATTGGTTCGGATTTCCCATCCAGATGTTTGAGCAAAATTGCTAATATCCAGATAGCGATATGCTCCTAGTAACCTGGTGGTTAAAACCAGTGGCTTTGTCACCGATGAAAACCACTGTATTGGTTGCCTCGCTGAGTTACTACTGTTTAAGAAATTTACTCCAATTAATTGCCTAAATGCCCCATCACTGAGATGAGTTGTAATCCGACCAGCTTTTCCAGGTCGCTGCAACCAAGTTCCTGGTAAAGTACGACCATTGAGGGAAATTTGATTACCAGAGGATACTACGGCTGTTAAAGCAGGTACCGGTGACTGCGAGATAAGCCTTGGTATTGATTGGGCCTTTTTTGTAGACTCCTGGGCATTGGTAGCGCAGGTAGTAGTTAAACATAGTGTTATTAAAAATACTGGTGATACAGTAGCCCGGAAAAATCTGCGATCGCTAATCCCCGATTGGCAACAATTCGGCATTTTTACCATAATTTACTTAGTATTTTTGAAACCTATCACCCAAGGTATAAACTAACTAATTATTTGTAAATATAAAAATAACATGAGTTTATTTGGTAAAAAATATGGTATTCTTTATATTTGCTAGTCATCTCTTTTAGAGATTAACCAATTTCTTTAGACGCTAAAGCCACTGCAATCGAGTGTTTTAACTGGCACTAATTATAACCACACTATACACGGTAGTCTTGGTTATAAAAACTGGATTAAGATATTCAATCCTGACTGAACGTTGCTACTATAGTTACTTCAGTAAGGTTTAGTTAATAGTAATACATGCGGCTACTTGTAAGCAGCAAAACTCTAGACAACAACGATATTTGGGAATTGTCAAATGGGTAAATATTGTAATACGCTGATTTTATTGCTGGATCAGGATGGCTTTGGCTTTAAAAGATAGTACAGCGTTAAGTTTTAGTTTTGTTTCAGGTGAGCCGAAATAGGCTCTATGAGTAGCTAGCGTGCATCTGGAAAAAGAGAATTGAGAAAATACTTAGCTTCACAATATAGAAAAGAAACTGTCAGGGCAAAAATGATGTCTTGGCGGAGGTGACTTGTCTAACACCGCATAAATACATAAAAAATACGCCAAAATTTTAACTTAACACGGGTGAACTAACACAGTAAAACCGAAGTTAAAATTTTTTTTCCCTAAATTTCGATGCTTAATATATCTCTCCATCGCTGAATTTAGAAATTTTTTCCCATAACGTAGTGGCAAAATTGGTAACTCAATACTTCAGGAACAGGGTATGAATAATAAACCGATGAATCAAGACCAGAAAATCACAGCGGATATAAACTCAAGAGATACCTATCAGGGGCAAAAGTGGTTAGTAGAGGAACGAGATGCCTGTGGTGTCGGTTTTATTGCTCATCGCCAGAATCATACCAGCCACGAAATCGTAAAAAAAGCCTTAGCTGCCTTAACCTGCTTAGAGCATCGGGGAGGTTGTAGCGCTGATCAAGACTCTGGTGATGGTGCAGGAGTATTGACAGCGATACCTTGGGAGTTGTTCCAACAAGATTTTGCCCAAAGGGGGAAGGAATTTCCATCCACCAATAATATAGCTGTGGGGATGATATTTTTACCACAAGACCAGGAAGCAGCACAAAAAACTAGGACGACTGTTGAGCAAGTAGCTGCTGAAGAAAAATTGATTGTACTGGGTTGGCGAGTAGTGCCAGTGCAATCTGATTTACTGGGGGTACAAGCAAGAGAAAATCAACCCCAGATTGAACAAGTTTTGTTAGCTTCTGCTGACAAAAGCGGCGATGAATTGGAACGACAGTTGTATATTACCCGCCGCCGAATTAGTAAAGTTGCAACCAATATCTCAGAAGAATTTTATATCTGCTCTTTGTCAAGCCGCACAATTGTCTATAAAGGCATGGTGCGTTCTGCTGTTTTGGGCAGCTTTTATGACGATTTAAATAATCCAGCTTATAAAAGTGCCTTTGCTGTCTATCATCGCCGCTTTAGTACCAACACGATGCCCAAGTGGCCTTTAGCTCAACCGATGCGGCTTTTGGGTCACAACGGCGAAATCAATACCTTGTTGGGTAACATCAACTGGATGATGGCACGAGAAGCTAGCTTGAATCATCCTGTATGGGGCGATCGCATTAAGGAACTGAAGCCATTAGTTCATATTGATAACAGCGACTCAGCTACCCTAGACAACGTACTGGAATTACTGGTGTGTTCTGGACGCAGCCCCTTGGAAGCTTTAATGATTATGGTTCCAGAGGCTTACCAAAATCAGCCTTCTTTGCGTGGCTCTCCAGAAATTGTTGATTTCTACGAATATTACAGTGGTCTACAAGAAGCGTGGGACGGGCCAGCACTTTTAGTATTTAGTGATGGCAAAAAAGTTGGTGCAACACTAGATCGTAATGGCTTAAGACCAGCTCGCTACGTGATCACCAAAGATGACTACATTGTAGTAGCTTCCGAAGCTGGTGTAGTGGACTTTCTAGAAGCCGATATAGTCGAGAAAGGTAGACTCGGCCCAGGGCAAATGATTGCTGTGGATTTAGTAAACCAGGAAGTGCTGAAGAATTGGGAGATTAAGCAGCGCATCGCCAAGCAGCATCCTTATGGAGAATGGCTGCAACAGTACCGTCAAGAATTAAAGTCATTGGTGAGCCAACGCGGTCTTGGGGGTCTCCCCCATGAGCGATTGGCGAACCCCGAAGGGGTCGGTCATCCGTCATTAGCAAATGGCAATGGCAATGGCAAAGGACAAATGACAAATACTTCGGCTGCGCTCAGTACAAGTGACCAAGGACAAGTGACAATTGACAAGCAAACCTTACTTCAGTTTCAAACTGCCTTTGGCTACACCACAGAAGATGTAGAAATGGTGATTCATCCAATGGCGATCGCAGGTTCAGAGCCAACTTTCTGCATGGGGGATGATATTCCTTTAGCAGTGCTGTCAACAAAACCCCACCTGCTCTATGACTATTTCAAACAGCGCTTTGCTCAGGTGACGAACCCGGCGATTGATCCCCTGCGGGAAAAGCTAGTGATGTCTCTGAAAGTAGAACTGGGTGAACGGGGTAACTTATTAGAACCCAAGCCAGAATATGCTCGGAGATTGAAACTTGAATCGCCAGTGTTAACTGATGGTGAGTTAGAGGCAATTAAGCTGTCAGGATTTGCCACGGCTGAGTTGTCAACCCGATTTGCGATCGCCAGCGGCCCTGAAGGATTAAAGGCCGCAGTCCAATCTTTACAAGCACAAGCAGCTGAATCAGTCCGCGCAGGTGCAAAGATTTTAATCTTAAGCGATAAGGGAAATGACGGTATCAGCCCAGAAGATACATACATTCCTCCCCTGTTAGCAGTGGGTGCTGTACATCATCACCTGATTCGGGAAGGGTTGCGAATGAAAACATCCCTGATTGTCAATACTGCCCAATGCTGGAGTACTCATCACTTTGCTTGTCTCATTGGCTACGGTGCTGGTGCAGTTTGTCCGTATATGGCTTTAGATACGGTGCGTGATTGGTGGTCTGATCCCAAAACTCAAAAGTTAATGGGTGTGGAGAAAATTCCAGCCCTGACCCTAGAGCAAGCTTTAGGAAACTATCGCAAAGCAGTAGAGTCAGGTTTGTTAAAAATTCTCTCCAAGATGGGAATTTCTCTGCTCTCCAGCTATCAAGCAGCCCAAATCTTTGAAGCTATTGGCATCGGTGGAGATTTAATCGAACTGGGATTTCGGGGTACGACTTCCCGCATTGGTGGTTTAAGTGTTAGCGAACTCGCTGATGAAGTGCTTTCTTTCCATAGCAAGGCTTTCCCAGAACTGACGACCAAGAAGTTAGAAAACCTGGGCTTTGTGCAATACCGTCCTGGCGGCGAATATCACATGAATAGCCCAGAACTGGTTAAGGCGCTGCATAAGGCTTTAGATGGCAAAAACTACGACCATTACGAAGTTTATAAAAAGCATCTCCAAGGTAGGCCAGTAACAGCCTTGCGGGACTTGCTGGACTTCCAAGGCGATCAAACTGCAATTCCTATAGAAGAAGTAGAATCTGTAGCTGAAATTGTCAAGCGCTTCTGCACAGGTGGTATGTCTTTAGGTGCTTTGTCAAGAGAAGCCCATGAAACTTTAGCGATCGCCATGAATCGCATTGGCGGTAAATCTAACTCTGGGGAAGGCGGCGAAGACCCAGTGCGCTATAAAGTTTTAGATGATGTAGACGAGTCTGGTCACTCGCCAACCCTACCTCATTTAAAGGGATTACGGAATGGTGATAAAGCCTATAGTGCCATTAAGCAAGTTGCATCGGGACGCTTTGGTGTAACGCCAGAGTACCTAGTCAACGCCAAACAAATTGAAATCAAAATTGCCCAAGGTGCCAAGCCTGGGGAAGGTGGACAACTGCCAGGCCCCAAGGTGAGCCAATACATTGCGATGTTAAGACGCTCGAAGCCAGGTGTGACGCTGATTTCGCCGCCACCGCACCACGATATCTATTCAATTGAAGACTTAGCTCAACTGATTTTTGATCTGCACCAAATTAATCCCCAAGCAAAGGTATCGGTGAAGCTAGTTTCAGAAGTTGGCATTGGCACGATCGCAGCTGGTGTAGCCAAGGCAAACGCTGATATTATCCAGATTTCTGGCCATGATGGTGGTACAGGTGCATCGCCACTAAGTTCGATTAAACATGCGGGTTCACCGTGGGAACTGGGTTTAAGTGAAGTGCATCGCGTCTTGATGGAAAATAGCCTGCGCGATCGCGTGATTTTGCGCGTAGATGGCGGACTTAAGAGTGGTTGGGATGTGGTAATAGGTGCATTGATGGGCGGTGAAGAATTCGGTTTCGGCTCCATTGCCATGATTGCTGAAGGCTGTATTATGGCGCGAGTTTGCCACATGAATACCTGCCCTGTAGGTGTTGCTACTCAGAAAGAAGAACTCCGCAAGCGGTTTACAGGAATACCAGAACAGGTTGTCAACTTCTTCTACTTCATCGCCGAAGAAGTGCGTAGTTTGTTAGCACGACTTGGCTACCGTTCTTTGTCAGAAATCATTGGACGTGCAGATTTGTTGAAACTGCGCCCAGAGGCAAAACTCACCAAAACGCGATCGCTGAATCTGGACTGTTTACTTCAATTACCAGATAGCAGAGAAAATCGTAGCTGGTTGGTGCATGAAGAAGTCCACAGCAACGGCGTGGTTTTGGATGACAAATTCCTTGCCGATCCCGAAATTCAAGCTGCCATTCGCAACCAATCTACTGTCACCAAGACTTACCCTATTGTCAATACTGACAGAACAGTAGGCACAAGATTAGCGGGAGCGATCGCTTCTCAATACGGTGATAGCGACTTTGAAGGACAAATTAATCTCAACTTCACAGGCAGTGTTGGGCAAAGCTTTGGTGCGTTCAACCTCCCTGGTATAATTCTGACCCTGGCAGGAGAGGCAAACGACTACGTAGGGAAAGGAATGCATGGTGGTGAAATCATCATCAAACCTCCAACGGATGCTACCTATAACACATCACAAAACGTGATAGTTGGCAATACGTGCCTCTATGGTGCTACTGGTGGCATGTTATTTGCAAACGGTTTAGCAGGAGAGCGCTTTGCTGTAAGAAACTCCAAAGCCATAGCAGTGATTGAAGGCGCTGGGGATCACTGCTGTGAATACATGACTGGTGGTGTAATTGTCGTCCTCGGCAAAGTAGGACGTAACGTAGCAGCTGGAATGACTGGTGGACTGGCGTACTTCTTAGATGAAAACGACTCATTTCGTGAGTTAGTCAATCCGGAAATTGTCAAAATCCAGAGGGTGATTACAGAAGCAGGTGCAAAGCAATTGCAAGAGTTAATCAAAACTCATGCGGAACTCACTGGTTCACCAAAGGCGAAGAAAATTCTGCAAAACTGGGAAGAATTTTTGCCGAAATTCTGGCAGTTGGTTCCGCCTTCTGAAGCTGATAGTCCCGAAGCTGATCCACAAAAAGAAACAACTGAGTTCAGTTTAGTAAGCAGTCATTAGTAACTGTAAATGTTCTCCTACTAAGCCTTAAGCCATTCTCCCATCGGAGAAGCTGCACAAACAGGTACTCTGCGAAAACCCGTTTGGGCGCCTAAAACAGTCGCCTGAATTACCCCTTCAAAAGACTGTAGAGAGCAAAATATTCCCCCTTAAAAAGGGGGAATATCACTAAATGATTCACAACTGGACTTTATACTAAGGAACGTGAATTAAATAAAATGTAAAACTTCATCCTGTATCTAGCTTCCCTCTCCTTTAAAAGGAGAGGGATTGAGGGTGAGGTAAGCCAAGATTATTCATCAAGTTTTAAGTTGATTTGTTCTTTAGTTTCGCACTCCTGACTAGTCTAAACTCTAGTCAGAAATAATGTATTCTAAGCAAAAAATATAATTTTAGTTTTTAGCCAATTACTATTGACTAATGAGCCATAATTAATAATTACTTTTTATGAGCAAGCAGCTTTTGGTCTGCATCTTCCATTTCTAAAAGTTCTGGAATAGTAACAAAGCGATAGCCTTGCTTTCTAAAGTTACTAATAATTTCTGGTAAAGCTTGCACAGTTCTGGAACGATTACCACCACCATCATGCATTAGCACAATACCACCAGGTTTTGAATCTTTAATCACGTTATTGATCAACTTTGGCACAGATGGCAACTTGTAGTCTGTGGAGTCAGCAGACCACATCACCACAGTATATTTTTGGCCTTTAGCGTAAGCAGCTAATCCATTATGCAGGATGCCACCAGGCGGTCGGAAAAGATTTGTTTTAACACCTGTAATTTGATAAATTAGGTCTGTTGTGCGGTCAATTTCAAAAGCAGCAGCTTGTGGGTTAAAGAAGTGATACCAGTGATGCCAAGTATGGTTGGCAATGACATGACCTTGAGCTACAATTTGCTTTCCTAATTCTGGATAATTTTTTAGGTTCTGCCCGACGACAAAAAACGTCCCTTTGATATCATTTGATTTCAGAATATCTAACACTTGCTCTGTGGTCTGAGGCCAAGGGCCATCATCAAAGGTGAGAGCAATTACTTTCTCACCCTTAGTGAGTTTTGCTGCTTTAACTATTGCCCCTTCAAAACGTGATGGTATAGCGTAGGATAGTCCTTTTGTTTGTGCTTCTTGCTGCCAACTTGTAAGCATCACCGCCTTTAATTTCTCAATCCGCTGCTGAGTTCCTACGTTTGCAGTTACATTCTTTACATTTATACTCTGTCTACTCTGAGCCTCCGAAGGATTTGGTCTTAGAAGCATCATGAAAGCAAGGCTAAAAACACCACATAAGGCAAGCAGTGCAATTAATATTCCTTCTGGCCACAGAAACGACTTATTGTTTTCCACCTTCATAGCTCCTTCAAAAATCGAACCATCAACCACGTTATGACGGTACGTCATAGCACATTTTTTTAGATATCTTAGATACCATCTGCTTTCTGGTAATCCTCAAAATTTGAATTGGGACTAACGGAAATTCACAATGGAGAAGACAGACTATACAGCTTTAATTGAAATCTAGATGCTCTAGATTTGCACGAAGGGTTATACAATACTTGGTACTGTTTAATATCAATCCATTTATAAAAGGCAAGGTCTGAACTTCCACATTCTTACCGTTAGCTCTAAGAAGGAGCGCAATCGAATAATTAATGACACCTCAAAATCCTCTTTATCGAAGCTGTGAATTAGTTTCTGTTTTTCACTTCACCGCTAAGGCAGCATTGTCCTTTCAACTTTTATAGCTTTGCAAATAAGATGTAGCTCAACTGTCACGCCTATAATTTGCATTTTTGGCGGGCTAAACTTTTTATAGCAACACTTCCTGACAAGAAAGCTGTATAATTTGTAGCTGAGTAACTTATTTAATTAATATACAAAACTACTTAAAATGGGTAGGGTATCTTTCAACAAATGGTCTAATAAACTATTAGCTCTATTCTTGATAAGATATATCTTACTGCCTGCTGCTATTGCTTCCTTTTTAAGAAAAAGTTAAATTTTTAACTGACAAAACCTTGCCTTGAACTTTCTATGAAATAAACAGACGAAAATTGATTAAATATAGTTTCTCATTGCCAAGGGGCATTTATTCGTTAATCTAGATACTTTTAAATCATTCAGCAAAAATGATTTTATCAGCAGCTTACCTCTGTTTTTGATGCTGATACTTAAGCCTAAATTACTAGTAGCTTTTTGTCTGTTAATCTTATTCTTGATAGTAAAGGAGATTTATATATTATTAATAGTACAATCTAGTATATAGTGTCACAGTATAATTACGTAAATTATTCACATCTTTATAGCCAAGCTGTTAAGAGGGCAATCATATAGTATTTATCTATACTAAAGTATCAGTCCAGTAGAACTAGTTGACGTAAAATTCAGAATATGGGAAATATTTGAAATATACGTAGTGGCGTGGCACAGATCAAAAGATGCATTAAACGTAGGTTAGGTTGAGCAACGCAAAACCCAAGATTCACTAGGGTGTTGGATCTGATACTTTCAAACCTCGTTTCCAGGCTCTAGCTCTTGACGAGACAATCTCTCAAAGCTTTGTCGAGACTGCCACCTTAAGTTGACACTAATGGGCAATGCCATCCCCCTATAAACGTATTTGTATCATTATTATTAAACTGAAATGGTATAACGGATTGTACGAAAGTTTTGGTACGTTAAGACTAATGTTCGTAATGCACCCTACATATTTACCACTCAACGACCAATTTTCAGATCAAAGAAAAAACCGACTGGCTGTATCGCTCTACCAATCGGTAACTTTTTTTTTAGCAATAAGAAGCAAAAGTGAAAATCATTTCATAACTTGCCTTATAATTGCAGCAATTAGAATTAAGATTTTTAATTATCTATCTAAAAACCCTAATCATCAGCTTATATTGCCTTAGACAGGTCATAGTTTATTTACAGCACTTTTGCTTATCTCTGGTAGATGCGATATGGCGTTTCTCAGTTGGGTGAGATACAAGAACCCCACCCCCAACCCCCTCATCGCTTGCGATGAGGGGGCTATGATGTACCTCATTTGATTAGGAAAAGCTATAGCTGTATTATTTAATATTTGTATGGGTTTATGCAGAACCCAGCTTGTTTATCAGTATACCTTTTGAGTCAAAATAATCAAGGTATTTGTCCCACTTCTTAAACTGGCTAGAAAGTTTTATGATTCCTCACGAAAGTGATGCAAAAGAAGAGCGTGCGTCGTTAAAAGTATGGCGTAGTTGGCAAGAAAATCTGATTTTAATTGCGATCGCATTGTGTTTGGCATTTCTAATCAGGACTTTTATCGCCGAACCCCGCTATATACCTTCTGATTCGATGCTGCCTACCTTACATACAGGCGATCGCTTGGTAGTTGAAAAAATCTCTTACCATTTTCACCCTCCCATAACTGGGGATATTATTGTTTTTCAGCCACCCGCAGAACTACAACGTCGAGGATATCCCAAAGACCAAGCCTTCATCAAGCGGGTTATTGGCCAGCCTGGTGAGGTAATTAGTGTTGCTTCTGGCAAAGTCTATCTCAACGGTCAACCCTTGGCAGAAGACTACATCGCTGAACCCCCAAATCAGCCATATCAACCAGTGAAAGTCCCAGAAGATGAGTTTTTTGTCATGGGAGATAACCGCAATGATAGTAACGACTCTCGTTATTGGGGCTTTTTACCCAGAGAAAATGTCATAGGTCGAGCAGCGTTTCGCTTTTGGCCTCTTGATCGTATTGGATTTATTTAAATAGTTAGGAGTTTGGAGTTATAGAGACCTAACCCCCAACCCCTTCCCTTGTAGGGAAGGGGAGTAAGATTTAAAGCCTCTCTCCTAAAAGGAGAGAGGTTAAAGTGTATTGATACAAACGAAAAACCCTATATTTTAAAACTTCTAACTTAAAACCTCAAATAATACATCAGTTGAGCGATCGCATCACCAGGTAACTCCAACCGCCGTTGGAAATCAGCCAGGTTAAGATAAGGCCCGGCTGATTGCCGATTTTGAACCACTGCTTGCGCCAGAGACAAATTTATAAATGGAATTTGTGCTAAATTTTCAACTGTTGCTGTATTTGGATTGACTAAATGGATCGGACTTTCTAGAGATTCGTGATCATAGTAAATAAAATTCAGCAGAGGCTTTAATGGCTCCAGGCGCGGCGCTGGTACAGCCAAAGCCGCAGCGATATCTTCAATACAGTAAAATTTAACACCCGAACGCGAAAGTTCTACAAGCGATCGCGCTTGGTGAATTGACAAACCTGGTAAACGTAACCAATCATCTACAGTCGCTTGATTAGCATCAATGCGGATACCTAATTTAGCCGCTATCTGAATTTCTTCCCCAGATTGGAGGCGATAGTAAGGATCATTGAGGAGCTTGGCGCGGAGTTTTTGCAGCCTGGGGTTCAACGGTAGCCAGTTATTCATGTTGTCGCTTACCTCAAGAAATCTGGTCTAGCAATTGGCGGCGCTTTTGCTCAAATTCATACTCTGAGATCAGTCCATCCTGGCGCAGAGCATCCAATTCACGCAAAGCCTTAGCGATCGCTCCTACCTGATTACTCACCCTTTGTGAATTCCTTGTTACTGACTTCCCTAGATTAAAATTACGATCAAAAGCTTCTTCATCTTGGGCTAAATACCAAACTCCCTCAATAGCACTAGCTACCTTGGGGATCGGCGTCCATGAAAGCAACACATACAAAACACCCCAAAACGGCTGTCCCAGATAAAATTTATGTAATCCTGGAATTGTCAGCGTCCCAGAAAAAGCTAAAACAGCAGCAACACTTCGACTTTTGCGCTTAGTTAACATATTTCTAATAAATATACTAATACCACAGTTCCGACAATCAGACAGTCAACTATCTTGCCTTGCCCTTCAGATTTTTAGATAGAAATTCCTACACACAATTTAGTATTTGCAGAAATTTGAGTAAGTTTCACATGACCGTGCATTAAGCTTTGATGCTAATTTTAAGTTTTTAACAGCTTAATTACTACTATGTCACAGACCTTCCTACCGCCAAAATGGCTTCAACAGCTTTGTGATCCTTACGCTGTATTAGGAATTTCTGTTAGTGCTGACGATCGCCAGATTTTTAAACGCTATAGGGTTTAAAAATCACATGAGGTACATCATAGCCCCCTCTCGAAGAGCGGGGAGGGGGTTGGGGG
>JAHCSU010000096.1 GCA_023522315.1 Nostoc sp. CCCryo 231-06 | reverse complement strand
GTTTTTTCTTTTCATACTGAAATAACTACAGTTTTCAAGATGGACGCGGTTTAATCTATTGAAAGCCCCTTTGAGGCTAGCCATTCAGGGTTGAATATCCGCGACTGATAGCGGGAACCACTATCACATAAGATGGTGACAATGGTATGTCCTGGCCCCAACTGCTTTGCTAAGGCAACAGCTGCCCCAACATTAATACCCGTTGAGCCGCCCATTAACAACCCATCTCTCCTTAGCAATTGGTAAACTACCCGTAAAGCTTCTTGGTCATCGATTTGGATAGCATCATCAGCAGGTGCGCCTTCCATATTGGCTGTGACACGAGCGTTACCGATGCCTTCAGTGATAGAACTTCCTTCTATATTGATTTCGCCGGTTTTGACATAGCTATAAAGTCCACTACCCAATGGATCGGCAACAACGCATTTAATCGCTGGATTTTGTTCTTTCAAGTACAACGTTACACCAGCATAAGTACCACCAGTACCAGTTGCAGCTGTCCATGCATCTATTTTACCATCTGTCTGTTTCCAAATTTCTGGCCCTGTGGTTTCGTAGTGGGCGTGGCGGTTGGCTAAGTTATCAAACTGATTCGCCCAAATAGCGTTTTCCAACTCAGCAGCGACTCTGCCAGATAGCTTGACGTAGTTGTTTGGGTCTTTGTAGGGTACGGCAGGAACGCGACGAACTTCTGCGCCTAGTGCTATCAGCGCGTCTATTTTTTCTTGTGACTGAGTATCGGGAATAATAATTAGGCATTTGTAGCCTTTGGCGTTGCAAATATGCGCCAGTCCAATGCCAGTATTACCAGCAGTTCCTTCTACAACTGTGCCACCGGGTTTGAGCAAACCTTTCTCTTCTGCATCTTCGATAATATAAAGTGCGGCGCGGTCTTTGACGGAACCTCCAGGATTGAGAAATTCAGCTTTAGCGAGGATTTCACATCCTGTTTCTTCACTGAAACTGTTTAAGCGAATCAGGGGTGTATTGCCAACAGCGCCAACGAAGCCATTCTTAATATCCATTTTAACTATACCTGTGTGAGTATCTATAAAAATTTTGGCTTATAGCGATCGCATAATTGTGATTTGCCTAAAATCCCATAATGCCTATAGACCAGCTTTTTCAAGGTGACTGGTAAAATCTCTTTTTTTCTCTCTGCGCCCTCCGTGTCTCTGCGGTTCAAAAGTCTTTTATTTAATCTTATTAGGCACAGAAAACACAGGCGTACATTACCAAACTTTACTCATATTCAGAACAAACCCAGGTAATACCGATTCACCGCTAACAGTCGCGGGATTTTCTAGACATTCCTCTGGTACACCAGGACGATAAATATAGACTCGGCGATGCTTGCGGTCAATTAACCAGCCTAGCTGTACTCCTGGTTCCTTCATATATTCCTCCATTTTCTCCTTTAGCGGTTTGAGGTTATCAGAAGGCGATCGCAGTTCAAGTATAAAATCTGGACAGATGGGGGCAAATTTTTGCTGTTTTTCTGAGGAGAGAGCATTCCACCGTTCCAGTTTAATCCAAGAGGCATCAGGTGAGCGCTCTGCACCCGTTGATAGCTTAAATCCTGTGCTGGAGTCAAAACAAGTACCTGTCCCGTCTTTTTCTGCCCAAACATACAATTGACCAGCTACGTTAAAATTACGATTACCTGTCTCTGAACCAGTGGGGGGCATAATTGATATTTCTCCAAATTGATTCCGCTCAATGCGTAATTCACGATTAACCTGACAAAAGTCAAAAAACTGCTCGTCTGTCATTTGCATTGAGGGAGGAATTTGCACAACTAAAGGGGATGAAAACATAATGATTTCCTCTAGGTTTTGCTGTCTACCCGACTGGCTTGTATTTCTTATTCTTACGCAACTAATTCTTTTGGTGAGATGGTAATATTCGTTTTCACCACAAATTTCTGGTGCTTAACTCCAGTTTAAGTTGAGCAGGCAATGAAAAGTAAAATAGTAAATTTACTGGGGTTGTCAAATATTGACGTAAGTTACTATACAGCATAATTGATGAGTTAATCCACGGCTATTTCGTTCTAAACATAAACCGCCCAGAACTGAAGTTCCGGGCTTATAGCTAAAGTCCGTTAAAACGGACTATAACCTTGTCTTAGTCGTCTTTAGACGACTTTCGCTATTAGACTCAGAATTCATTCTGAGGCGGGCTAGATGAGAATGAAATAGCCCTGCTTTTCATTGTCTTACACGGGATGAACACCGATGACATCTGAGAGTAATCGCCAAAAAGAACTTGAACACCGGGAACGTATACTACGAGAACGAGAAGTTGAATTGCGACTCCGGGAAATGGAAACTAACATCCATGCTACCGATGCGGCTTTTCATCAAACTGTGAAGCATCAGCCAGAAAATTCTCAGAAACCTTGGATGAAAAAACTGATTCTGGGTGGGAAGCTGTTTGTTCTTGGTGTGGTAGCGCTGGTTGCAGTGAGAATAGCCTCAGTGCTGGCTGGGTTTATTATTATTGGTGCGTTGGGGTGGATGTCTTACAAATTATTTTTTGAATCGAAAAAAACCAATCTTTAATAAAGGTGTAACTGTTATGAGCGATCAGGTAGTAACTGACAGATTTATCCAAGATTTAGAGCGGGTTGCTCAAGTGCGATCGCAGATGTCTGTATGTTTGAATAAACTGGCTGAAACAATTGATAAAGCTGAGTTGGCTGGAGACTCTTCATCAGGAAAACTCAGTTTAGAACGAGATATTGAAGATATTACAGTAGCAAGTAAGAACCTCCAGCAAGGTGTATTTCGCCTTCTGGTATTGGGCGATATGAAACGGGGAAAAAGTACCTTTCTCAACGCCTTAATTGGTGAAAACTTATTACCAAGCGATGTTAACCCTTGTACCGCAGTGTTAACAGTTTTACGCTATGGGCCAGAAAAGAAAGTTACCATTCATTTTAATGATGGAAAAAGCCCGCAACAGCTAGACTTTCAGAACTTTAAATATAAATATACCATTGATCCGGCTGAAGCTAAAAAACTAGAGCAAGAGAAAAAACAAGCATTTCCTGATGTTGATTATGCAGTAGTTGAGTATCCTTTAACGCTACTACAAAAGGGAATCGAAATTGTCGATAGTCCAGGATTAAATGATACAGAAGCGCGAAACGAATTATCTTTGGGTTATGTAAATAATTGCCATGCAATTCTGTTTGTGATGAGAGCTTCTCAACCTTGTACTTTGGGTGAGCGTCGCTACTTAGAAAATTATATCAAAGGTCGAGGTTTGACAGTTTTCTTCTTAGTTAATGCTTGGGATCAGGTGCGAGAATCATTAATTGATCCTGATGATGTTGAAGAATTACAAGCATCTGAGAATAGATTGCGGCAAGTATTTAACGCGAATTTAGCAGAATATTGTACTGTAGAAGGTCAGAATATTTATGACGAACGAGTATTTGAGCTTTCGTCAATTCAAGCACTCAGACGACGCTTGAAAAATCCTCAAGCTGATTTAGAGGGGACTGGCTTTCCGAAGTTTATGGATTCGCTTAATACTTTTCTTACCAGAGAACGTGCGATCGCAGAACTTCGTCAAGTCAGAACCTTAGCAAGACTTGCCTGCAATCATACCCGCGAAGCAGTTGCAAGACGTATACCATTACTTGACCAAGATGTAAATGAATTAAAAAAACGCATTGATTCAGTAGAACCAGAGTTTAACAAACTCACAGGTATTCGAGATGAATTTCAAAAAGAAATTATCAATACGAGAGACACTCAAGCAAGAACGATTTCCGAATCTTTTCGCAGCTACGTTTTAAACTTAGGTAATACCTTTGAAACCGATTTCTTGCGCTATCAGCCAGAATTAAATCTGTTTGATTTTCTCAGTAGTGGTAAACGAGAAGCATTTAACACCGCACTGCAAAAAGCCTTTGAGCAATATATCACTGACAAATCTGCTGCTTGGACATTAACTGCTGAAAAAGATATCAATGCAGCTTTTAAAGAACTTTCTCGCAGTGCTGCACAATATGGCGCGTCTTATAATCAAGTCACAGACCAAATTACAGAAAAGCTCACCGGACAAGACGTAAAAGTACATACCACTACTACTGCTGAAGAAGATAACTCTCCCGGCTGGGCAAAATGGGCAATGGGATTGTTATCAATATCTAATGGAAATCTTGCTGGTTTGGCACTAGCCGGGGCCGGATTTGATTGGAAAAATATCTTGTTAAACTACTTTACTGTAATTGGTATTGGCGGGATAATTACAGCAGTGACAGGTGTTTTTCTTGGTCCCATCGGGTTTGCACTGCTAGGTTTAGGAGTAGGATTTTTGCAAGCAGATCAAGCCCGTAAAGAATTAGTTAAAACGGCGAAGAAAGAGTTAGTTAAACATCTACCCCAAATCGCATACGAGCAATCTCAGGTTGTATACAATGCCGTGAAGGAATGTTTTGACTCTTATGAAAGAGAAGTGAGTAAGCGGATTAACGATGATATTGTATCTCGGAAATCTGAATTAGATAATCTAGTCAAGCAGAAACAAACCCGCGAAATAAATCGTGAGGGTGAGTTCAATCGGTTAAAAAATTTACAGGAAGAAGTAATAGCTCAGTTGCAAAAAATCGAGGCGGCGTATAGCAATTTATTAGCTTATTATAGTTGAGAAATCTCATTACTCTTGTTCCCCGTTTCTAGCTGGGAATACCTAGTGGGAGGGCTGCCGCCTCCCATAAACATAAGTAGCTAAACGCAAATAAATTAAAGTTTGTAGTAAGGACTTTAGTCCTGATAAACTTTGTTATGAGCGATGAATCGCTCACTACGAACTAGGATTTGATTGTATGTTTAATTATGCTTACCTACTTAATAATGTGACGCGGAGCCTCAATGATCTGCATTCCCAGCTTCTAGCTGGGAACGAGGAAGTTAGAAGCTGATAACGAGGAACTATGCAACAACAGTATGAAGGTTATAAGGATTTAGCAGATTCTCTCAAATTTGCATCTGCATTACTGAATTTAGAACGCAAATCGCAACTGCATCAAGATATAATTACCATTTGCAATCATCTAGTTAATCCTAGTTTTCGGATTGCAGTATTTGGCCCCTTTAATCATGGTAAGTCTACCTTACTGAATGCCATGCTGGGGAATCGCACCTTACCAATTGATTTAATTCCTACTACAGGCGCAGCAATTACTGTCAAGTATAGCTATGATGTGCAAACTCGTATAATGTTGGTAGATGGTACAGAAATATATCGCAGTGGCACAGAAGTTTTACAGCAATTTGCAATTCTTGATGGCAATAGACAGATGCGAAAAGATGTAGCATCTGTAGAAGTTTTTTGTCCGCATCCCTTCTTAGAAACAGGTGTAGAATTTCTCGATTTACCGGGAACGAATGATAGAGATGAACAAGATAATTTAATCAGAGAACAACTTTTAAGTGCAGATTTAGTTATACAATTATTAGATGCACGTAAGTTAATGACTTTAGGTGAGCGGGAAAACTTACGAGATTGGTTATTAGATCGCGGGATTAAAACAGTTATTTTTGTCGCTAATTTTCTTAACTTACTCGAACCTGACGAGCAAAAACAGGTTCAAAATCGCCTAGTGTTTGTTGCGGAAAGCTTTCGAGCCGAATTACCTCCAGGTTTTAGTAATTTATATCGCGTTGATGCTTTACCTGCCTTAAGAGCTAGATTAAAAGGCGATGTTGCTGCTGCCAATAGTAGCGGTTTGGCGGCTTTTGAAACAGCTTTGCAAAATATTGTGGGGATTTTGCAACCAAATCGTGGTAGTGTGCGTTTGCCAAGAGTGCAAGCGATCGCTTCTCAAATGCAATACTCATTAAAAGCTAAAATTGACCCGATTGCTATTGAAATAAAATCCTTTGATGATAAAGAAAATACTAAAATTGAAATTAAACGAAAAGCAGCCAACTTAATTTATAAAGGTTTTGTTACTAGCGTGGGAGAATTACGCGATTGGCTAGCGTTACCCAAGCTACTCACAAAATATCAAGCTGATGCAGCAGTTGCATTGGCAGATAATAACTTTCAAGCTTGGCAAACAAATACTCTTAAAAAAGACCTGACTCAGTTGCAATTTGCTGCTGTGAAATGGCTTTATCAAGCTTACGAATTTTTCCAAGAAGAACGACCACAAGATTTAATAATTCCCTTTCCTAGCGAACCACAAGTAATATTACCATCAAAGCCAAGCAATACTGATGATTTGAGTGAACCAGGTTCCATCGCTGTTGGTGGTGGTATTGGTTGGTTGCTAGGCGGCCCAGTTGGTGCTGCTGTCGTCGGGAGTATTTCTTATTTGCTAAACAAGAATATTCAAAAACAAGACGATCAATTAGCAAAGGAATCTTATCATCAGGAAGTTGCTAAACTTTGTATAACTGCAATTGAAGATTATTTCTCTCGCTTCAGCAGTCAAGGGTTATCAATTTTAACTGAATATGAACAGAAAGCCGAAAAAGTAATTTGTTTTGAAATTAGTCAAGAACCGCTAGAAATTACTAAAAAACGTGAAAGTTTGCAACAGTTACAAAACGGTTTTAATCAGTTTTTGCAAGAGTTAGAGAAAGTAAAAATATCCTCAAATCATCAACCTTATAAAGAAATACCCAAATATAGCAACACCAATAGAAAATATTCGCCACAGCCAGAGAGAGTTAAAATTTCCCCTGAGAAAGATACTGGTGTTAAGCAACAACAGGAAAATACTGCTAAGAATACTGGAACAAAGGTAGAATTTGTTTCTCCACCGCCAAAAGCTTCTCCCTCTCCGCGTCCAGAAGAGGTGGAGGCGAAATTTCGTGATTGGGAACTCAATGAGGAAATAGCGCGAATGAAAGCAGAGATGCGTAGCCCCAAGGCTTGTCGTCAGACATCGCCTGGTTCTCAAACTGGCAAACAGCAAAATTCAACTCAAAGCAACAAAGCACCCAGTCAACCCAAAAGCCAGACGGAAAAAGATAACATTACTCGCGCCTACAGCATTTTAGGATTGCAAGCAAATGCTTCTCAGGCTGAGGTAAAGCAGGCTTATCGAACTTTAGTAAAAAAATGGCATCCAGATTTGTTTGTGAATCAGCCGCAACTACTAAAACAAGCACAAGAGAAAATGCACTTAGTTAATGATGCTTACACAATTTTGAGTGATAAATAAACAACAAGATACTGGACTTCTTTAATAAGTTAGATTTCATCCTAATTTCATTTCTGGCTGCAAAGCTAATAAGTAAATATAGAATTAGGAAACTTTTAGGTGAGACTTATGCAACTGCTATCTTTTAGGAATGGCTTTTTAGCATTAACCTTTAGTGCGATCGCTTCAGCAGGTGGGTTAATGACAGGCTGTACTAGTCCTGCTTCCCAAAACCAAAGTCAAGCCCCAAACGCAACTGCTACCAATAGTAACGACAAGCAGCAGATGATGAACCACGGTGGTGGTATGAATCACAGCATGGCAATGAATTTAGGCCCAGCCGATGCTAATTTTGATTTACGGTTTCTTGACGGGATGACACCGCACCATCAAGGGGCTGTGGAAATGGCTAAAGAAGCGCAGGTGAAATCAAAACGTCCTGAAATCAAAAAATTAGCAGACAATATCATCAAATCGCAAAACCAAGAAATCACTCAGATGAAGCAGTGGCGACAAGCTTGGTATGCCAATGCGGGAAATAAACCAATGGCTTATGACAGTAAAATGGGTCAGATGGCGGAGATGTCATCTGACCAAATGAAAACTATGATGATGAGTCAGAACTTAGGTGCAGCTGATGCTGAATTTGATTTGCGCTTTATTAATGCGATGATTCCTCACCACCAAGGGGCTGTAACAATGGCGCAAGATGCCTTAAGTAAGTCTAAGCGCCCTGAAATCAAGAAATTAGCCCAAGAAATTGTTAAAGCCCAAGAGATAGAAATTAAAGAAATGCAACAGTGGCGAAAAGCTTGGTACAACAAGTAAATCTAAGTTTTTGGGTGGATATAGTAATCTTATGTGAGTTGTGAAAAGGAACGAACCGCCAAGTCGCCAAGTACGCCAAGAGAAAATATGTATTTGTGGTTGTGAATTTGGGGTAGATGTTTGGTTATTTCAGCAGCGATGTCTACGATGGTCACTGAGCTTGTCGAAGTGCGGGCTACGCCTACGCAGCATAATTATTTTCATCCTAATTTCATTTCTCTATGAAAGACTGGGTAGGGAGTGTATCTCAGATTGCAGAAGGTATTTTCTTTGAAAAATGAATGCCTCAGCAGTGCAACGAATCATTGTATTTTCTCTGCCTCTGTATCCAAAGGCTTTTGATAGCGATGCCTAACTTCTATTCGCAACCATTTACAGTTACTCGCTGTGTTTCTGGGACACTTTTCAGTGTTTTGTTACTTGCTAGTCCCGCAGTTGTTTTGGCTCACGCTGGACACGGAAATGAGTTTCAAGGAGGAAGTGAAACAACGGGTGCTACTAGTTCTATTCAAGTTGATGCTCAAACAGCCAAACGGCTAGGAATTAAAGTTGAACCTGTCAAACGCCAACAGCTAGCTATTGGGATTAAAACTACTGGACAGATTGAAACTCTATCCAGCCAAAAAGTGGAAGTAAATACGCCAATTTCTAAAGCGAAAGTGGTTGAGTTATTGGTGGAACCTGGTGTCATGGTGAAAAAAGGTCAACCAGTTGCCGTTATATCCAGTCCTGAACTAGTAGAAATGCGGGTTAATTCCCAGGAAAAACTTGCTCAAGGTCAGGGTGATTTACAGGAAGCGGAGGCTGATTTAAGGCTAGCTCAACAAAACCGCGATCGCTATCAACAAATAGCCGCAGCTGAAATAGCTCAAGCACAAAGCCAAGTGGCTTATGCTCAAGAAAAGTTTAACAAAGATCGACAATTAGCTGATGCTGGCGCTTTACCACGTCGTAATGCTCTTGAATCCGAAACCCAGTTAGCTCAAGCCAAATCCGACCTTGCCAAAGCCGCCAGCCGTCGGGACGTTATCGAGGCAGAAAATCAGCTAAAACGCGCTGATTCAGCCGTTCAGGTAGCAAAGTCTCGGATTCAACTAAGTAATAGTATTTATCAAACTCGGCTTGCTCAATTGGGAACCCGCGCCAATGCTCAAGGACTTGTTACCGTGACTTCTCCAATTTCCGGCAAAGTTGCTGATAGAGAAGCTACCCTCGGTCAATCATTCGAGGATGCGGGTGGGAAGTTGATGACAATTATCAATGACAGCCGCGTTTTTGCCACAGCGAATATTTATGAAAAAGATTTGAATCAGGTAAGAAGTGGTCAACAGGTAAGGGTCAAAGTTGCTTCCATACCTAACCGTACTTTCGTCGGACGAATTACCCGAATTGGTTCTGTGGTGGAAGGAGAAACGCGAGTAGTACCAGTGCAAGCTGAACTAGAGAATTCTGCTGGAGTGCTAAAACCAGGAATGTTTGCAGAACTAGAAGTTGTTACAAACCAAGCATCATCAGCCATATTAGCAATTAAGAGCGCGGCTGTAGTTGAAGCCAATGGCAAACAACAGGTTTATGTACAAAATGGCAACGCCTATCAGCCTGTTGAAGTTACTTTAGGTCGAACCTCTGGGGATATGGTTGAAGTCAAAACTGGCTTATTCGAGGAGGATTTGATCGTGACAGTGCGATCGCCTCAGCTTTATGCTCAGTCTTTGCGTGGTGATACTAAGCCAAAGGTAGACGAACACCCGGAAACCCCTATACAGACTACAACAGAGCCAGTACCACTGTGGCTGCTGGGAGCAGGAACAGCATTAGCTGCGATCGCTTTCATCGCAGGTGCTTTTTGGTCTAGTCGTCGCACTAATCAACTTCAACCAGCCAGTTTTGTACAAGTAGAACCATCCCCAGAATGGGTTGATAACCACCGTACAGCGAGTGAAGATTCAGAAATCAAGATTCAGAAAAAATAATGCTGAGTGCGATTATTAAATGGGCGATCGCCCGCCGTTGGTTAGTCATTCTGGGTACAATTATCCTAACACTTTGGATATTTCGGACAATTATCCAAATGCCGTTGGATGTTTTTCCTAACTTTGCACCACCCCAAGTTGAAATTCAAACTGAAGCACCAGGATTAGCACCAGAAGAAGTTGAATCTTTAGTAACTTTACCAATTGAAAGTGCGATTAACGGTACTCCAGGAATCACAGCAGTCCGCTCTTCTAGTGCGTCGGGAGTTTCGGTTGTCAAAGTAATTTTTAACTGGGGAAGCGATATTTACCAAGCTCGCCAATTGGTAACAGAGCGATTACAACAGAGTTCTAGTAAGCTTCCTGAAGGAGTGGAAATGCCACAAATTTCCCCCACTAGTTCCCCCATCGGTACTGTACTGCAATACGCCTTCACTTCCCAAAATACTCCTTTGATGGAAGTGCGGCGCATTGTCGATTGGCAAGTAACAAATCGTCTTTTAGCGGTTCCAGGTGTTAGTCAGGTTATAGCTTATGGTGGCGATACTCGCCAATATCAAGTATTAATTGACCCAGAGAAGTTACAAGCCTTTAATGTCACTTTAGAAGATGTGCAGGAGGCTGTATCTGCTGCCAATGTTAATGCACCAGGTGGCTATTTAATTACCCCCGATCGCGAAAAATTAATTCGAGGGATTGGACGGATTGAATCTATTGAAGAATTACAACAGTCAGTAATTACTGCCCGCAACGGTACACCTGTAAAAATATCCGATGTAGCTGATGTACAAATTGGTGCAGCTATCAAACGGGGTGATGGTAGTTTTAACGGTCAAAAGGCAATTATTGTGATGATTAATAAACAGCCTCAAGCCGATACTCCTACTGTTACTCGTGCCATAGAAGAGGCGATGTCGGAAGTAAAAGCTGGCTTACCCAAAGATATTAATATAACTCCTACCTTCCGTCAAGAAAGCTATATTGATTCTTCCATTGACAATGTTAGGGAAGCTTTAATTGAAGGCAGTATTATTGTGGCACTTATCCTGATTCCGTTTTTGATGAATTGGCGTAATCTAGCTATTTGTCTAACTGCCCTGCCTTTATCCTTGCTAATCGGAGTACTATTACTAAATTGGCTAGGACAAGGTTTAAACACTATGACTTTGGGAGGATTAGCAGTAGCAATTGGTTCAGCAGTTGATGATGCAATTGTTGATGCCGAAAACGTCTATCGTAACCTCAGAGAAAATAAATACTCTCCCAACCCGCGCCCAGTTTTAGATGTAGTATTTGACGGTTGTCAAGAGGTACGCGATTCGGTATTTGGAGCCACCATAATTACCATAGTTGTCTTCTCTCCAGTTTTTGCTTTGGCTGGTGTAGAAGGTAGTATTTTTATCCCAATGGGATTAGGGTATATGGCAGCAGTTATTGCTTCTAGTATCACAGCATTAACGGTGACTCCGGCATTATGTGCAATCTTATTACCTTACGGTAACTTGCCAGAAACCGAGCCTTGGATAGCAAGATTTTTTAAGAAGCTTTATCATCCCCTATTAGCATTTTCTCTGCGGCATTCTGGAATTATTTTAACCCTAGCTCTTGCCAGTGTGGTAGCATCTGCTGTGATTGCTCCCTCCTTTGGAAGAGTGTTTTTACCAGAATTTCAAGAGCAAACTTTGGTGAATACCCTCACTCTCTATCCTGGTGTATCTTTGGAAGCTACTAATGTAGCTGGAGAAGCACTTCAAGACGCGCTGAAGGGAGATTCTAGATTTCCTTACGTGCAGTTGCGTTCTGGACGTGCGCCAGGTGATGCAGATGCAGCAGGGGTAAATATCGGACATTTGGATATTGAGTTGAGCAAAGCAGCGATGGAAGACAGAGAAGGAACTATTAAAAAGCTGCGAGGAGAATTTGCTAAATTACCAGGGGTAGCGCCGAATATTGGTGGTTTTATCTCTCACCGAATGGATGAGGTTTTGTCTGGGGTGAGAAGTGCGATCGCTGTCAAAATTTTCGGTTCAGAATTAGAACAACTCCGCATCATTGGGAGCCAAGTAAATGAAGTAATGAAAACCGTTAATGGGATTGTTGATTTACAACTTGAGCCTCAAGTCCCAGTCGAACAGATACAAATTAAGTTCAACCGCCAAGCCGCTTCTCGATATGGTTTGACAGTAGGAAAACTTTCCGAAATTCTGGAAACTGCACTCAATGGAAAAGTAGTTTCTCAAGTCTTGGAAAAACAACAAACTTTTGACTTAGTTGTGTGGTTAAAACCAGATGCGCGGCAAAGTCTGGATACCATTGGCAATTTATTAGTTGATACACCTAACGGTCAAAAGATTCCTTTGTCACAAGTTGCTATAATTAGCAATGGCACAGGGCCAAATACGATTAACCGAGAAAATGTTTCCCGCTTGATTGTGGTTTCGGCTAACGCTAGCGGTAGAGATTTGCGCTCTATTGTCAATGAAATTCGAGACAAAGTTAATCAACAAGTGCATCCTCCCTCTGGTTACTATATTCAATATGCAGGGCAATTTGAGGCGCAAGAACGAGCCACTCAGAATATCTTAATTTCCAGTGCGATCGCCTTTGTCGTCATTACAGTAATTATGTATCTTTCAGTCAAATCTATACCTTCTACTGTCATGATTATGATTAACTTGCCTTTAGCATTGGTAGGAGGAATATTTTCAGTAGCTTTGACAGATGGTGTAATTTCTATTGCTTCCTTAGTTGGCTTTATCACTCTCTTTGGAGTTGCCACCCGTAATGGTTTGCTACTGGTGGATAATTACAATACCAAATTTGCTGAAGGGATGCCTCTTAAAGAAGTGCTTATTCAAGGTTCAATGGAACGGCTTAACGCTATTTTAATGACAGCTTTTACCTCTGCTTTAGGATTAGCACCATTAGTAGTTGAGAGTGGCCCTGGTAAAGAAATTTTACAACCCCTTTCGATAGTGGTGTTGGGTGGCTTGTTTACCTCGACAGCATTAACACTGTTAGTTATTCCTGCTCTGTATTCTCAGTTTAGGAAGTTTCTGGCTCCTAAAAATACTATATTCTTACAAAATATTGATATAGCCAAAAATCCAGTATTATAATTGGGATTTTAAATTTGTTTATTAGACTTCTTGCATAAGTCAAAAGAAAGAACCCCACCCCGCCTTTGACTTACGTCAAAGTCTCCCCTCCCCGCAGGCGGGGAGGGGCTGGGGGTGGGGTGTTAGGGGACTTTTGCAAGAGGTCTATTATTTATGAACTGGAGTAAATCAATGATTTCACTAAAATCAAGTTTGATTTTTATAGCAAGTGCAGGGCTGCTTTTTTTGGGAGCTTGTAGTAACAGTAATCAAGTAGCCACTACCGAAAAAAGTCCAGCTATTTCTACCTCAACTCCAGCTTCGCCTGCTGCCAAAACATCTAGCCAGCACGGTGAATCTAAAGGAGGTCAAGTTGTGGAAACAGGAGCCTATCATTTAGAGTTTGTAGCTGAGAAAGAAGCTAATGGAACTCATATAGATTTTTACTTACAAAAAGGAGATAATCACGAAGCAATATCTAATGCCAAGGTAAAGGCTCAAGTTCAGACACCTGATGGAAGGCAGAAAACTTTAAACCTTGCTTACGATCGAGAAGGTAAACACTATACTGTTTTGCTCCCAGAAAAGTCTTCTGGTCAATATCAAGTGAAGATGCTTGTAGATATTGATGGCAAAAAAGTAGATGGTCGTTTTAGCTTTAATAAATAAATCCCTAAGCATTCCTTTCTTCTCTTTGCGTCCTTTCTGTCCTACCCTGCGGGAAGCGGCTCCGCGTCTATGCGGTAGCCTGCGGCAAGCCGAAGCGTCTACGTTACAGCACTTCCGGCTATTATGAAGCACAATTTTACCCATATCCCTTTCCTATCCTAACTTTTGAGACTGTGTGCGTACCTCATAGCAGGCGGAAGTGCTGTAAATAAATTAAATTGAACAAAGAGTTTCAGCTTTAACTAAACCGTACTGGGATGCACCCAAATTTCATCTTTATTTCATCTGTCTCTGTCAAGCTAATTAATAGCAGATTTATTTAAAAAAATGAGTCTGAGAAGAGATTAACAAGATTGATTAGAGATTGAAAATGCTGAAAAAATTCATTTTTACAACTGCGGTTAGTTTGACGCTTACAGCTTCACTTTCTGCTGCTTATGCAAGTAAAATACCAGATACTAAGAGTTTTCCTCATATTCTTAGCACAGTGCAATTTCCTCAGACTAAATGGGGAATTATGCGCCATAGTTTCAAATTGCAAATTCCTCAAAACAGTAATCCTATTACCCAGATAAATATCGAGGTTCCGCCTGGGTTGAGTGTAAAAAATGATTTCAGTATTTCTGACCAATCTGGTAGAAAAATTCAGGCAAATACCACTATTAACGGTAGCAAGATTGCGATCGCTTTCGCCCAAGTTGTTGCCCCTGCCAATATACTCAATATTGATATGAAGAGGGTAAAGCGAAGGGGAACTTCAAATGCTTGGCTCTACCGAGTTTCTGCTAAATTTGTTGGTAGTGATGCAGAAATTCCCGTAGGTGTAGCCCAGTTTCGGATCTACCTTTGATAGATTTTTAACCCTTGAAGAGGTGAAGTGATTGTCAGGATAGCCATCTAAGAGATACAAATTAATCATTGGCGGATAAATTATATGAGAATCCTGCTAGTCGAAGATGAGCCAGATTTGGGTTCGGCAATTAAGCGCACCTTGAACCTGGAAAAGTATGTAGTTGACTGGGTTTTAGATGGTGATGAGGCATGGGATTATCTAGAAAACCAGTGGACAGAGTACACTTTGGCTATTATCGATTGGATGTTGCCAGGATTGTCTGGGTTAGAACTGTGTAGTCGCCTACGAACACGGCGTAATCCTCTGCCAGTTTTGATGTTGACAGCTAAAGATAGGATGGAAGATAAAGTTGCTGGGTTGGATGCGGGTGCTGATGATTATCTGGTGAAGCCCTTTGGTATGGCGGAATTATTAGCGCGGTTGCGTGCTTTGCAGAGGCGATCGCCCCAATTTCAATCCAAGGAGTTAACTGTTGGTAATCTGACTCTCGATTACGGTAACAGTATGGTTGTCAGTCAGAATCATCAAGGGGATAAACAAGTAATTCCTTTAACTAATAAAGAATTCCAGCTACTAGAGTATTTTATGAAGCACCCGCACCAAATTGTCACAACTGAACAGATTCGCAATCAGCTTTGGGAGGTGAGTGCAGAACCAGTTAGTAATGTGGTGGCGGCTCAAATACGTTTGCTGCGCCGCAGATTAGCTAATAGTGGCTGCGGGAACCCGATTGAAACTATGCATGGTGTGGGATATCGTCTTAATCTCACCAACGAAAGTCCCTCTTCTTAAGCGGTGTAAGGGAAGAAGTAGAAAGAGCGTTTTTATTTTAATGCAGGGGGACGCATTGGCATTGCAGGGGGACGCATTAACATTGCATCGGGATGCATTAGCATTGCAGAGGGACGCATTAACATTGCATCGGGATGCATTGCCATAGTACCAGAACAACATCACCTCGCTTAAAGGTTTGTTTTGGCTGCGTCATAGTTGTCAAAAATACTCATTTCCGCACTATCCCAATCATCAGCAAAGGTTGCTAGATGCGATCGCAAAATCTCAACCTGTGCTTTGTTAGTTCCTAGAGAAGTAGGTCAATCAATTTTGAATTTTAGATTTATGATGTTAGATTGACCAGAAAACTGATTTTGGGCATCAAGTCTAGCTATATGACAGACTCCGGTTTAAATGACAGCCTTGAATTACTCTCTGTAGCGCAAACTGCCAAATTACTTGATATAACTCGTCAGCGAGTTCACGACCTAATTAAGAATGGTCAGATTGTAGCTCACAAACTTGGACGTTACTACTACATAGAAGCTGCTGAAGTAGAGAGATATAAGAATCAGCCTACTGGAAAACCTCATCAGCCACGTAGTACAACTTCTCAAAAAAACTCTGTTGACAATTGACAATAGAACACGTAAACTCAAACTATACCAACCTACTAAAGGTTAAATGAATGCTCCCGTTTCAATTGATTACAACTGATGCTGCAACTCAAAAGGGACTGGAACAGGTCTACATGAGTGAACACGGCATTCTCTATCAAGGAGATTGTCTTAAACTTCTGTCAGCATTGCCAGATGAGTCTGTAGATATTGTATTTGCCGATCCGCCCTTTAATCTTGGCAAAGAATACGGTAAAGGTGTAAGCGATCAAATGGAAGCAGATAAGTATTTAGACTGGTCGCAACAGTGGCTTTGTGAGAGCATTCGAGTACTAAAAGAAGGTGGAAGTTTATTTGTATTCAACCTGCCTAAATGGTGTATAGATTACGGTGCATACCTCAATCAAAAAGGGATGTGGTTTCGACATTGGATTGCTTGTAGAATGCCAAAAGCTTTTCCTAGAGGTAAAAAGATGTCTCCTGCCCACTACGGACTAATATACTATACCAAAGGAGAACCAGCAGTCTTCAACAAAGTCTACACACCTATTCAAGTTTGTCGCCATTGTGGTGGAGAAATTCGTGATTATGGTGGTCATCGAAACAAGCTTAATGAAAAGGGTATTAATTTAATGGATGTCTGGGATACGCCAGACGATGTTTGGGAAAATGCCCCCGAAGCTGATTTAAATGAAGTTTTATGGACATTGACAGAGGAAATGTGGACTGATATTCCACCAGTTCGGCATCATCAGCACAAAAAACGCGTTTCAAACGAACTTGCTCCCATTATGCTAGAACGCATTATTGCAATGGCATCTAATCCAGGTCAGATTGTGGTTGATCCATTTGGTGGATCTGGTACAACATTTTATGCAGCCGAGAAACTACAGCGTTACTGGATTGGTTCCGAAATTGGGGACACAGAGCCAGCAATAGAACGATTGACTGATCTGGCTAATGGATTAATAGAGCAATGGGAATCGGCAAGGGGAAGTAAGAAATTGAAGCAACGTAAAACAACTGCATCACAACAGCCAATTCCTTATTCTACATAGCTACTTCAGACTAATGCACGACCATCTGTTCCTTTGGTAATCGTTGGTACATTGTTATCTATCCGGTCGTGTTCAATCACGAAAATTGCAAGAAAACCCTCTTCAATTCTGACTGCACGCCAAACATCAAAGTATGGCTCTAGCTCTTCATAGTTACCAATCCGATCAGTTAAGTAAGGGTAAAGTTTTCTACTTGGGAGTACTAAGACAGCACCTAGAAAAACACTACGTAGCAATCCAAGAACCATTTTATTGACTGCTCGATGGCTTGAGGAAATATTACCGGTTTCCCACTCAAGAGCAAAAAGATAGTTGTCAATGATTTTTGTTGCATCCACGTTTCCTGGTGATCTAGTTGCATAGTTAATTCGACTTTCCAAGTTCCACCCAAATCTATCCCTCAATGCAATCATGCAAGCTTCTTTAATTGGCTTGACACCGTTACCATGCTTTGTTGGGTTAATTGTAAAGCTGGATGTACCGGGAGGATGAACAATTAGAGACACAGCTTCACGAATTTCTGTGCGAATGATAGACCAATCACTTGATTCTTCAAAACTTCCAACACTAATCAAAGAAACTTCTTGAACAATCTTCATAGGAATAGCAAGTGTACATTTAGGAGTATCAGGATAATCCTAACTAAACGTTTTCTTCTACAGGTTCAAGCGGCTATTAATAATGTTTTATTATGAATCAAAATAAACTCTTTAACCTAACGCGGATACGTTTGGCTCTTTGGTATGCGCTCGTCATGGCTGTGATTTTAAGCCTATGCGGATTCGGCGTATACAAAGCCGTATCTCATGCCCATTGGGTAGCATTAGACCGAGAACTGGAATCTGTCGCCGGAACAATACACGATAGTATCGAACTGAAACTAAAGCAACCCGGACGCATTGAACCAGTTGTACAACAGCTCTTACCAAATATTTGTGTACTTGGGGAAAGATGCATTCAACAGCAGTCAAGTTCTAAACGGCATATTCTCAGCGCCATCCATCAAGGCTACTATTATGTACGTTTTTTTGATAATTCAGAACGCTTGATTGCGATCGCAGGTTATCATCCAGAGGGAATTTCCCTAGTCTTTAATAAGGAACTTTGGCAAACTCTCAAAGACAGCAAAGGCAATCCATACCACCAAATTTCCTTTGTACTACACACTCAAGACAATCGTGATTGGGGATACATCCAAGTGGGGCGAAGTCTGGAAGATTTCAATAGTTATATAGATGCCGTAAAATTAATTTTAGTCGTGGGATTGCCTACAACGATGGTTGTGGTTAGCGTTGCTAGTTGGTGGTTAGCAGGATTAGCGATGCAACCTATCTATCAATCCTATAAACAAATCCAACAATTCACCGCAGATGTAGCACATGAGTTGCGAACACCTTTAGCTGCGACACAAGCAACCGTGGAATCAGCCCTGTTGATGCCGAAATTAGATGAGATCGAAGCACGAGACATTCTACAAACTATACAGCGTCAGAATCAGCGACTCACTACTTTAGTTGTTGATTTGCTTTTGTTAACTCGCCTAGATCGGCAACCTCTGCCATTACGACATGAACTATGTTGCTTGAATGATATTGTCAACGACTTAATAGAGGAATTTGCAGCGATCGCATTTTCTGCTCAAGTGACACTAACATCTGCAATCCGAGTCGAGCAACCTCTAAATATCGTCGGCGATTCTGACCAACTCTATCGTCTGGTTTCTAATTTAATTATCAATGCAATTCAATACACGCCACAATCTGGAAAGGTGACTGTTGTCTTAGAACGCAGTGAAAATTATGCTGTGATTCAGGTTCAAGATACAGGTATTGGCATTCCCCACCAGGAACTGACTCGGATTTTTGATCGCTTTTACCGAGTGAATAGCGATCGCTCTCGTAAAACTGGCGGTTCTGGATTAGGATTAGCGATCGCTAAGGCAATTATTCAGTCACATCAAGGTAATTTCAATGTGCAGAGTCAATTAGGCAAAGGTAGCACATTTACCATTCAATTACCCTTTGATGTCACGCCAATTTCCCAATTTAAATTGCTGTATCGTCGCCAGCCTAAATTTAAATAAAATCTTCTTACCAAACTTTACTCATATTCAGAATAAACCCAGGCAATACCGACTCGCCGCTTATACTAGCAGGATTATCCAAACATTCCTCTGGCAATCCAGGACGATAAATATAGACTTTACGCTGCTTACGATCAATTAACCAACCTAACTGTATTCCTGGCTCCTTCATATATTCCTCCATTTTTTCTTTCAAAGTTTGGAGTTTGTCGCTAGGAGATTTGAGTTCGACTACAAAATCTGGACAAATGGGTACAAATTTTTCTTGTTGTTTTGGAGATAGAGAATTCCACCGTTCTAATTTAATCCAGGAAGCATCTGGCGATCTGTTTGCACCTGTTGATAACTTAAATCCGGTACTAGAGTCAAAAGTTATACCTGCACTATCTTGTTCCGACCACACCCACAGTTGCCCAAAGATGTTGCCTCCACGGTTGCCTGTTGTCCCACCTGTAGGCGACATAATTGATATCTCTCCAAATTTATTGCGCTCAATGCGTAAATCACGATTCACCTGACAAAACTCAAAAAATTGTTCGTCTGTCATTTGCATTGATGACGGAATTTGCAAAACCAAAGGGGATGAAAACATCGAGATATCCTCCAGGTTCGGATGCCTAGCTCACTAACTATATTTTCACGCAAAAAACAAAGACGCAAAGTTATATCTTGGCGTCTTTGCTTTGGGAGTATCCCAATTTTGCTTAACTCTTTTCCCTCACCCCCAGCCCCTCTCCCATGTTTGGGAGAGGGGGGAAATGACTCTAGTTCCCCTTCTCCCATGTTTGGGAGAAGGGGTTAGGGGATGAGGGCTATCAAGGTTTTTGAACATTTGGGATGCTCCCTCTGCTTTTTTATCCGAAATCATTTTCAGATTTACTTGTTAGGCTGAGGAGTTAGCCGCAGATATGGTTTGACTTCCTGATAGCCTTTGGGGAATTTCTCTTTAAGTACTTCTGGATCTTTCAGTGAGGGGACAATTACAACATCCTCTCCATCTTTCCAGTCAGCTGGTGTCGCCACGCTGTAATTATCAGTCAATTGCAGAGAATCAATTACCCGCAAAAGTTCGTCAAAGTTGCGTCCCGTGCTGGGAGGATAAGTGAAAGTGAGACGGAGTTTTTTATTGGGATCAATTACAAAAACCGATCGCACTGTCACAGATGCATTAGCATTGGGGTGGATCATGTCGTAAAGGTCAGCAACCTTACGATCCGCATCCGCCAAAATTGGGTAGTTAAGGGTGGTGCTTTGAGTTTCTTCAATGTCTCCCACCCAGCCTTTGTGAGATTCTACATCATCAACGCTGAGTGCGATCGCTTTGACATTGCGCTTGTCAAATTCTGGTTTTAGCTTGGCAACTGTGCCGAGTTCTGTTGTACAAACAGGTGTAAAATCAGCAGGATGAGAAAACAGCACAATCCAGCTGTCACCTGCCCATTGGTAAAAATCGATGTCGCCGTGTGTTGAGGCTTGCGTAAAGTTGGGTACTGTGTCACCTAGACGGAGAGCCATTTGAGATTCCCTGTAGTTAGAAAGGCATATATATTTTAGTATGCTATGCCATCATGACATAAAACCCCCATTTACCAATCGGATTTTAGCAGTTTGAAACAAAATTTTAGGTTGTTAAGACTCTCGGATACGAGATAACTTATTCTCTAAAAATGGACTCAATATCTCTCGAACCATGCAAAACTCGAATTACATCAATTCCACTCTCAATCTCCTGGTAAAAAACTATAAAATTCCTCACAACGAAACTGCGTAAACCAGGAGCTAAATCTTCTCGCCGCTTACCAATACCGGGGTTACGAGCCAGAGTTTGCAGCTTGTCATCCAAAAAATCTAAAAGTTCATCGGCTTGATCTAGGTTATCTTCAGCAATAAACTCCCAAATTTCTAGTAAGTCTAATTCTGCGTCTGGACGTTTAAAAATATTTGTCATCCTGAACTCTACTTCTGATAACGGCGCTGTCTTGCTTTGGCTTTAATTTCCTGTATATCTAATGGGGTTGCTTCGCCGCTATCAAGTCCCGCTTGAATTTCCCTTTGAAGTTCCTGCAAGCGCATTTTTTGAAGATGATCTCGTTCTTGGAGCAAACGTAGTGCTTCGCGGATAACTTCACTTGCTGAATAGTACATTCCACTCTTCACTTTTTCCTGCACGTACCGCTCAAGTTCTGATGTTAAGGAGACATTCATAAGCAACTATGCTATTTATGCTTTTTTTCATTTTATAACAGTAAATAGCAATTGTTGTTATTACTGAATATAAATAAACTCTCCACATCTGGCAATAATCCGAAAACTTATATGTTAGTTGGGATTGGTTTTGTGATTGCGGATATCGTTGTCAAAGCGGTTCTAGCACCTATTTGGCAAAAACTGCTGTTGTCTGCATTGGGTTAAATTCATTTGTTTGCCAGAATTTTCTGGTAGGCTTGGATTGTTTGCTTTGCGATCGCATCCCAGCTAAAATTTTCCAATGCATATTTTTGGGCGTTTAATCCGCGTCGTTGGCGTTCTGCGGGATTTTGCAAAGCTTCTTGTAGTAACTCTACCAGTTCTTGAACATCTGTTGCACCCACCCAACCCGACTGACTATCACGTATCTGTTGACAAATATGCACTTGGTCAGAAATAACTACGGGTACACCTGCAACCATTGCTTCAGCTACAGCAATCCCAAAATTTTCGTAGTAGGAAGGTAAGACAAATAAATCAGCAGCTTGTAGTAAACTAACTTTTAATTCACCAGTAACAAAGCCAGTAATTGTAGTGTGCGATCGCAGTGGTGAATTTTGAATTTGGGATATTATCTTTTGTTCGTAATCTGGATCTTGGGGATTTGTCCCAGCTAAGACAAAATGAAACTTATAACCAACCGCTAAAAGCTTCTCTAGCGCCGGAATCAGCAAATTTAACCCCTTTTTCGGGTCAATTCGTGACATAAACAATACTAAAGGCACATCCTCTGGTATTTCTAACTGACTATATACATTTTTAACGGGCGATTGAGAGAGAATCACACCCAACGGAATCACCAAATCTGGTGTAGATACTCCAAATCTTTCTGATATTTTAGCTTCTTGCTCGCTGGTAAAATGAATTGCTGCTGCACCCGCTAAATTTTGACGTTCTATAATTGCGACATAAAGCTGTTTTAATTGTTTTTTCTTCCGTAAATCAGCCGGATCGAGAGTACCTAAAGGACGGAAAATATAAGGTAGCTTTTGCTGACGACACACAATAGCAGCAGCACTACTTATGGGAGAGAATAGAGCATGAATATGTGCTATGTCAAACTCATGAGCATGACGTTTTAGCCAGTTTAATAAATCTAGGGAAAATTTGTAGCGACGAAATGGGGCGCAACGAAAGTAAATTATTTCATAGCCATCTTGTTTAATTGGGCGATTTAAAGGAACATCTAGAGGTATTTGACCATTATCACCATTACTATCAGTTGTCAGAATTGTAACTTCCGCTCCCTCTTTTACCAACGCTGGAGCTAATCCTAGTACCATTTGACTGGGGCCGCCGTAAATCAGAGAAATTGAGGGAACAATTTGTAATACTTTTATTTTCTTGTCATTTGTCATTTGTTCTTTGTACTTTTTTATTTGTTATTTATTAATCAATAAGCTTGGGTTAATAAAATTTTTCCTTCTCTTTCTTCTCTCTGTGTTCGGTTATTGAGCGACTTGTACTGAGCGTAGTCGAAGTAAGTCGAAATACTGCGCCTCTGTGGTAGCCTGCGGCAAGCCGCTCCGCGTCCACGTTAAAAAAAATGACTTTTACAAAGATTGCTAACCTTAACTTAACCGTATTGATTTATTGATGACTAATGACTAATGACTAAATCTTGATAAAACTCTAATTGCTGTTTAGCCAAAGCTTTATTTGTATATTTAATCATTGCTTTTTGATAACCCATTTTCCCGAGAGTATGAGCAAAATCTGGTTTATCCATTAATTGAACTAAGCAATTAGCAAGAGCTTGAGCATCACGTTCAGGAAATACCAAACCAGTATCGCCAATTACATAGGGAATTTCACCAGAGTCGGAACCAATCACAGGTACTTGGCAAGCCATTGCTTCAATTAACACATGACCAAATTGTTCTTTCCAGCCAGCAGATGTTAAGGTTTTAAACTTGTCAGTTCTTTCTGAAGGTAGTACCAAAGTACTCATTAAATTAATATAGTTTGCAACCTCGTCATGGGGAACACTTTCTATCAAAATTAACCGTTCTTTAATATTGTTTTCTGCCGCGATTTTGATTAATTCAGTTTGTAACTCTCCGCGTCCCAGCAGTAGTAATTTCCAAGGTTTATTTTTCAAAATGATTAAGGCTTGCAAAAGCGTTAGCAACCCCTTCTCTTGCACAAATCGCCCAACAAAACCTACTACAAAATCCTCTTTATTAATACTAAACTTAGCTGCTAATTCTGGTTGGGCTTTGGGAGTAAATAAACTTTCATCTACACCCAGTTGCGGCATGACTTTAATTGTCCCTTTATATCCCCGGTGACGCAAAACTTCTGCTCCATCTTGATTACCAGAAATAATGCCGTGGCTGTGATTGAGGTTATATGTTTCTAATAAAGCAACTGGTAATTTCAGATGATATGGTAAATTCCACCAGGTAAAAAATACATTTTTTGCCTTGAGTCCTAATAGCTGATTTAAGACAATCATCTGAGTATAAGCTAGCCCCCTAGACCCTTGTTCAACTTGGATAATTTGAGGACGAAATTCTTTTAACAAAGATATCAAATCAGTCCCAAAGGTAAGGAGTCCCTGATGATTTTGACTGAAATTAGAAACGGGAACTATTTTAAATGTGCCTTCATCACGGTATTCAGTTTCAATAATTCTATTTTGTACACCCCCTGGTTTCCAGCGCTTTGGGACTACAACTGTTACTTCAATTCCCGGTTCTAGTTGAGATAAAGCACGTAGTTTTTCACAGTTGAGGTCTACGATATAAGTGTGACTAGCAACTAAGATTTTCATTGATATTTAGTAATTTATATTTATTCTTTGTCAGCTATTCTTTATTATTCACTAACTCCTAACTCCAAACTCCTAACTCCAAACTCCTAACTCCAAACTCCTAACTCCTAACTCCTAACTTCTCACTAAACCAGTTCATCCAATCGGCTGTAAATTTGACCGTCGTTCCATAGTGATTCAATGACAGTACCCAAGGCTTTGAAAAAACCCAAAGTGTAGAAAATAGCGCGAGTGGCAATTTTGATAGGGGAACCGCTTTTGTTACAAGGTGGGTGTCCGAGAACGTGACAGTCAAATAAACGGGCGTATAAGCGTAAAGCTTGAGTAGCAGTAAGGTTTTTCAGCCCTAGTAGGAAATGGTTGTGATAAAAGGTGAGTTGATATTTGAGCGATCGCATACTAATATCATGACAACCCCCTGTTTCTTCACCTAAATGCACTAAATGGGCCTCTGGGTCGTACCAAATTTTATACCCCGTCTGTCGCACCCGCAAACAAAAATCTGACTCTTCGCGCACAGCACTACCGCGAAACCTCTCATCAAACCTTAGCCCATACTTAGTAAAAATTTCACGGCGAAATGACATATTGCAACCCCTCGCTGTCAGTACTTGCTGAGGTTTGATAGTATGTACTAAATCAATATGATACCAAGCAATTCCTGGATCCATAGCTTGGGGAGGCAGATATTCAATCTGTAAATCTCCTCCAGAATCACCCAATTTCATTCTGTCAAATACCCGTCCGGCGACAGCCCCCACTTCTGGATTTTGCAAATAATTTTTCGCATGGGCTGCTAACAATTCTGGGGTTAGCTGAACATCATCATCAATAAATAATATTATTTCACCAGAAGACCGCCGCACAGCATAATTTCGCGCCCCTGGCAAACTTGCCCAATCTAAGCGCAACCAGTTAATTTTACCTACCCCCGCCATCTCTTCTAGATAGGCTTGAATTTCTGGCTGGTGTTTTGGGGTTTGGTCTACCACTAAAACTTCAAAATTTGGATAGTCTTGTTTCAGGACATCTACAATGCTATCCCGTAGGGCTTCCTCTCGACCATAGGTCGGGATAACCACAGTAATTAATGGCCAATTATTCATGATTTTTATTAAGAAATTTTTCTACTTTGATAATAACCTTATAAAAATTAGTTTTCATTTACTTCAATAAGCTACTATTGCCTTAATTTAAATTCAGTCAATATAGCGTTTCCTAATCAGATGAGGTACATCATAGCCCCCTATCGAAGAGCGGGGAGGGGGTTGGGGGTGGGGTTCTTGTACCTCACTGAACCGAGAACCGCTATAGCTAAAAATTCTTTATCCTCTCGCTGCTGCTGCATAAAGATCATCAAATAACTCATTTTGCTTTTCAGAGTTATGCATAATTTGCGCTTGAGCTAACGCTCCTGCGCTTAAAAATTCGTAATGTTCTTGTTTATCACTTCTATCAAGAAATTGAATGATTTGTTGCAATGCTTGCTCTGCCAAATAATCATAAGTGCTATTTAAAATTTCCCAATATTCATTAGTTTTAGTTTTTTCTTCATACAGCCAATTACTCCAGTGCCTAAATTCATTAATTGGTAACTCTAAAATATAGCCATTTTCGCCATGACGAATAAACTCTGGTAAAGCGCATACATTGGTTGCAATTGCCGGAGTTGCAACAGAAAAACCTTCGATGATGCTATAGCCATAAGTATCATGTAATGTTGCCATTAATTGAAAATGACTTTGCGATAATAACTCAATAACTTTGTCATTAGGAAGATTTTTATGAAAGACAACATTATTTAAATCCAACAATTTTAAATCGTCTACATATTTGCTGCCATCGGGAAAGTCTGTCGGAACTCCTGAACCATGTCCCAGATCGGAAATTATATGTACAGTAATAGGTAAACCTAATTTCTCAGCTTTTTTAGCAAGTCTTAAAGCAACAACTCCGCCTTTGCGGGCAATGTGATTTCCTATAAATATAAGCTGGAGGTTTTGCTGTTGTTGATAAAGTTTCGATTCGTTAACCCTTACTGGAAAGCTTGGATGGATTACATCCAATTTCTTACTTATTTTTTCTTTTATATTCCAACCTTCTATCCGCTTAATTAATCTCAATTTGGCATAATCTGAGATAGCTACAAGTTTTTGGCAATTTTCTAGTCCTAATCGATTATTTAACAATTCATAAATTGCAGCTTCACCTTTATTTTGAGGATTTCTATATAAAAAACGATGATCCTCAAAGGTGAGAAACCAAGGTTTGTTTGTATATAAAATTTTGTTGAAAGAATGAATAGCTTGGTATCTTCCCCATACAGGTTGCCAGGGAAAAAAGCTACTTAAAGGATACCAAATTTTTTCTATAGGATATCTGCCTGCGGGGAAAGGCTTGGGGCGGATGAGTATATGCCGAGAATTTCGAGGTAGATTTGGAATGCTGAGGTGCTTTTGACCTACTATGATAACTTTTGCCATTTTTCTTTCATTTAAATTGTTTTTAGACGTTTTTTCTTATTTTTTTGCTCAGGGTTAGCATCTTCTATCTCTTGTTTCTCCAGTTCTGGCAATTTAAAAAGAACTCCCGCAAAAAACCAATAATAGACAGCAACCGGATCAACATCCAGAGGATAGTAATAGGTGTTGTAGCTAATAAACAATATAAACACCCACAAAGCTGCTCCGTAACTGCGGAAATTACGGTTCTTTATGGAGCGATAGGTTTTAAAGCCAATAATTGTTAAACTTGTTACCAAACCCAGAAAAGCTAGCACTCCAAGAATTCCAACTTCAAAAAGTACTTTGGGATAGTAGGTTTCCACTAGCTTAGTTTGACCCATTACGCGGGCAGAGTTAGTTGCTCGACCTAAGCCACTTCCTAATGGCCCGTCTACGTTTTTCCAATTCTCTTCAAATTGCTGAACGATAAAATCTTGAGGTGGTGAAGCCTCCCATCGACCTGTAAAACTCTCGGTTCTCTCTTGGACGACAGCAGGGTTAGTCACCATTGCTATTCCCAGAACTAGGGCAAGTCCTATACTTATGGGGATAAATCGTTTCAGGTTGCCAATTTGACCAGTGAGCAATAGTAAAATTCCGAAGCAGATTGGTACTAAAGCTAAGGCAATTCTCTGTCCAGAAATTACAGCATTGATAAAGACTGTCACTAAAGAACCTAAACCGACCAGCCGCCATATTAGGGAGGGGTCGGTAAAGCCGGTAGCAAAGGTAAAAAAGGTGCTGGAAATTAAGAACCATGCCCACTGCCAAGGAGCTACAAATGTCCCTGGTAGGCGAATAACTCCTTCTTCTGGACTATATAAGAGCGCTCCCCCAAAATAACACCGGGCTTCTAATGATGTGACAAATAGGGCATTTCCTTCAAGACCTCTAGTGCCTTGACATACACCCGTTAGTAGTAACAGGTATTGAATAAATCCCAGCACACAGCAAATTAGTATTAAGACAATCTGGAGGCGCGATAAAAATAGAAAATCCCTTTTATCACGAATTAGATAGTAAGCACAACCAATCAAGGGGACATAGCCTAAAAATACTTTCAGTCCTAGAATGCCCATACCTAATGGTATTTCTTGAGGTGCTTTTTCTAATAATCCGACGCTAGGCGGGTTAAACTGCTGTCCACCATTAATAAATAATAGTGTTAGCAGACTACAACCTAAAACAATATAAAGTGGAATTTTAATGCCTTGGGGAATAATTAGGGGTAGCCCCTGTTTACGGCAAGTCTGCCAAAGTCCAATTAGGGCTGGAACATAAAAGGCATCTTTAGCTAATTGGAGTAGGGGACTATTGCCCAAGTAGTAGGTGATAGTACCCCCAATAGGTACGTAAATGATGAAGGCATATAACGCTTGGCGCGGGTATTTGTAGGAAAGGGATATGACGAATATCCCTAAGACGCCAGGGACTGCTACTTTAATTCCACCTACGAAAAAAAGTATAATGCCAACTAAGACACTGCCAAAGGTGGCGGTGGTGAGTAAGCTAATGAGTTCTTTACGTGCTTGGGCTGCTTTGCGCTTTTGGGCTAACTGTTCTCTGAGGCTAAAAGTAGGAGTTTCTTTTTCAGCCTGTTTTTTTGATTTTTTATTTTTTGACTTGGATTTCGGCATAGTGGCGCTGTAGCCTATCAGCCTTAAAAAACAATCTATAGCTTACATACAAATGGATTGCAATGGCTATAGCGTGTACAAGCCGAATTCATCCTTAACTGATTGAGTTAGGGATTTTCGATCAAAAATATTGAAGTTTAACTTCATTGAACCGTAAAAAAGATTTTCTCCTGTTTCTACAATGTAAACTGCTCCCGGAAATGGTAATGGTTCAATAGGTTTAGCTTTGTTTTCTAATACGCCTCTAACTTTTCCGTGGTCTATGTAATATTTGTAGTATCCATAACCTCGATTATATTCGGCGTTTTCTGGTAAGAAATTTAAGTCATACCGGATAATATTAGATGTACCGCACATTGAATAGAAATTTTTTCTTTTAATATATATATATTTACTCCCTTCTTTATATTTATAACCTTTATTGATAAACCATCCATTAGAGTTAGAATGTTGCTTAATAAATGCAGCTAAGTTTTTACTGATGCAATCATCTGCATCAACTGCCATAGTGTGAGTTGGAGAAAATTGATAAGCATACATTAATCCCTTCAATATTTTTCGCCCTTTATCTGTATCTCCTCTAGCTATAGGATTTGTCTCGTTGGGGGGAGGAAAATCAACTGTAATGTACGTAACTTGGGGATGATTAAATTCTATTTTTGGCTGTTCATGGCAAACGACAATAGCGTGAAAATCAGGAGAGGTTTGATTGCAAATTGATTTGATGCATCTTTCAAATGATTGGGTAACACGCTCCCAGGAGTTGGAAACTTGTGGACTTTTCAGTGGGATAACAAAAACAAGCATTTTATTACCTTATAGAAGATAATCAATGAACATACACAGACTTCTTTGTTAGAAAGGAAGTTTACAATAGTACCTAAAAGTGCAAATGTAAATACTCAATTTTCCGTAGAAGACCAAGGCTGGTTAATTTGCAGAAGCTGTGACGACGAAAAAGTTACACTTTTGAAAGGTGAGATATAGCGGTTCTCAATTGCATGGAATACAGACCTAACCCCCAGCCCCTTAAGAGCAAGGGAAGGGGGGTAAGATTCAAAGTCTCTCTCTTAAAAGGAGAGAGGTCAGAGTGTATTGCATTAGGAAACGCTATATGTGTTGCTGGACTTTTGAAACTAATTCATTTGTCCAGTAGTTGGTAAGTTCAGCATTGGCAGCTTCTACCATAACCCTGATTACTGGTTCTGTACCAGAGGCGCGAACCAAAATTCTGCCGGAATCACCCATTGCAGCTTCAGCAAGAGCGATCGCTTCTTGCACAGGTTGGCAATCTTGCCATCCTAAACGGCGATCGCGATCAACAACTCGCACGTTTCGCAACAATTGCGGATAGGTCTGGAAGCTTTGATCTACTAATTCGCTAAAGGGAACACCCGCCTCTTTCACCAAAGCTGCTATATGTAAGGCTGTTAACAAGCCATCTCCAGTAACGGCATAATGACGGCAAAGAATATGACCTGATTGTTCGCCGCCCAACATTCCCCCAGTCCGCAACATTTCGGCTTGTACATATTGGTCGCCGACTGCGGTACGAATTAAGTTACCGCCAATTTCTTGCCAAGCTTTCTCAAAGCCTAAGTTAGCCATGACTGTAGATACAATCAGGTTGTCTGGCAGTTGTTGGTTTTGTTGTAAGTGTCGTCCCCACAGGTAGAGAATGTAATCGCCGTTAACTTGCCTGCCAGTATTGTCTACTGCTAAGACGCGATCGGCATCGCCATCAAAGGCAAAGCCAATGTCGGCATTGTGTTCTTGTACTGTGCCTGCAAGAATATCAAGGTGTGTGGAACCGCAGTTAACATTAATGCGATCGCCATCTGCTTCGTTATGCAAGCAGATTACCTCTGCCCCCATTTCTGTAAATACTGCTGGTGCTAACCCGACTGCTGCTCCCCACGCCAAGTCTAAAACAATCTTCATCCCCTGAAGCTTTGTGGCACTGTTCAAGGTTTTTTTCAACGCCGAGCTATAATGCCCCACTAACTCGAAACGTGAGTAATGCCGCCCGCAATTACTGATAGCAATAGGTGATATTTTGCCACGCAGTCCGGCTTCAATTTCTGCCTGCAATATTTGGGGTAACTTCCCACCATCGCCACTAAAAATTTTAATCCCATTGTCTTCTGGGGGATTGTGGCTGGCAGAAATCATCACTCCGCCAATGGCATCACTGATGCTGGTGAGATAAGCAATGCAAGGAGTGGGGCATAATCCCAAATACCAAACCTCTAGCCCTGCTGCTGTTAACCCTGCACTCAAAGCCATTGCCAGCATATCGCTGGAGTTTCTAGAATCCTGTCCGAGAATGACTGGCCCTATTTGAGTAGCATGGTTACGTAAAACAATCCCCGTCCAAAAACCAACTTGCAATGCTAGGGGCGCACTCAATAATTCTCCCACTCGTCCCCGAATCCCATCTGTGCCAAATAAGGCATTTGCTGGTAATGGGATTAAATTTAGTTCAAAACTGCTCTCAATCCCTTTCTCCAATCCGTCAATTTCAGAAGCAGAATCCCCCGGAATGCCCGGTGTCCGAGTTATAAATGAAACCATCTGTTTCAATACTCCACACAATCACACTAGAAAATAGCATTTAACACTTGATTCAACAATTCTGACAGAAAACTTTTTCTCAAATCTTGCACCACAAAACCGAATGACTGGAATTAGTGGCTAAACAAACCTTCGCGTAGCGTTCCGTAGGGTAAGCCCCCTTTGAAGTTCTGATCTAAATCTATGAGAAACTGTCATTTAACGGAACTCGCATTTTTCATGCTAGGCGATATGATAGCGATCGCGTTAATGGGATGCTCTCAAAGGTAGTTTTAAAAGAGAATTGAGTTTCTTGCAATTGCGAAGCCAAGAACCTAGATTTTTTGCCTAAAAACCTGATTTTTTAACTTGGATAACAGTGTTCAGATATCAGTTTAACAAAGAAGAGCGAACAATTTTAAACCGCATTTTTCTGTAAAAATGCATAATTGCTTTTCCAAGTTTATCTATAGCTTTGCTCAGGAAAGAGCGCTTAGGGTATAAAATTCTTTCGTGGTCTTCAAAATACTGAGATATTTCATCCCTATTTGATTGACCCTTGCTAATTTTTACTAACTCAATTTTATTATTGAAAAATGAAATGCCTTCCATCTCACTCCATCTAACTGCCAGTCCAGCTTTATAAGCAGCTAAACCTATTGCATTCCCTTCACCTTCATAAATTCCATTTAGCTCAAAGTAATTAGCAAGCATATCCCATTGTTGCAAAAACTCAATTTCTTTGCCTGAATCTTTAGTGACTGAGAATAAGTACTCGTGGACAAAACTAATATCTTTCCAACTTGTTTCCAAATTAAGAATTTTTGTTGCATTTTTAACAACTGTAAATTCTCTCACAAATTTACTACTAGCAGTTCCTGCAATAACTTTAGTAAATTTTTTTGGCATATCCATACAAGCTCTGGCGCTAATTCCTGGTGTTAGCAGCCATTGCATATCTTCTGGCACTGATGCCAAGATTCGCATATCTGAGTCGATAAATATACACGAATTAAAGAGTGAAAGAGCTTTTGCGATCGCAAATCTTTTATCGTGGTAACACTTAACACCCTGTTGTTCATGCTTAAAGACTAAAACTTGACGATATTTACTAAATTCTTCAGGATGATCAGTTAAGATAATAAAAGAAGTGTTAGGGGAATATATCTCTATATCTTTTGCTAATAATGAAGCAAGAGCGCTATATTTTTTGCCTAGTGCTAAAGTACAAAAGCAAAAGTTTTTTTCTGATTGAATCATTTATTTTTCTGTTAATTTCCAATAAAAAATTTGGGGTTTTGAAAGTAGGTATTTTCTTGACAGAAGCTATTAATTGATGTAAAAAAACATCAAAAACCAGCTATGATTAATGAATAAATGGCTAAAAACCACATTAAATCTAAGATTTAGTGATTAACAAGAAAGTGGTTGTTCCGAATGTTCCACTAATTTCTCTTCTGCCTTATTCATTCAAACAAAGTTAAACACAATTTCATTTTCTCCAATTCCAAAGGAGAAAGCTATAGCTTTGGCAATTCTGATTTGAAAAAAACCTCATGAGGTAAGAAGAACCGCCAGAGAAAACCAGGAGGTAGTACCGCGCTAGATTCAGCATCTATAGGTAAATATTGAGAACGATAGGTTTTGATCGCCTCATTTTTTTTGGATTGCACTGTGTGAATAGATAATCGATGAGCACCTGCCAATTCGTCAAACTTGAGATCCCGAAATAGTAAGGATTTCCAAAGCAACCAGATGGCATACTCCCACAAATCAACCTTCACTCCAGCTTTAACAATCGCGGTCTCAACAAGTTGATAAGTAATCTCATGGTCTCGACTCCGATCTCTTTTGTGAGTTACGTAAACTTCTTGGGGCTGAAAGGTATGCAACAATTGCGCCATTTCTTCAATGGTTTGCTGCTGTTCGGCTTCTGTCATCTTGTGTAGTGAGCCATCAGATTTATTAAGAAAGTGAATATCTTTTGAATCAACACCCAGAATGTTTAAAGCTGTCAGTGCTTCTTGTTTGCGAATTTGGATAATTTCAGAGCGGCTAATTTTGGGATTACCTTGATGAGAACCCCCTCCATCCGTGACAAAAACAACCTTAATAGGTATATTTTGTTCTCGTTTGAGTGCAATAATTCCACCACAGCCCAGTGCCTCATCATCTTGGTGAGGAGCAAACACAATTAGCGATTTATCGCTAACATTTAGCGGTTGACTACCTCGATACAAAAGCCAGTAGAACTGTAGCCGGATCTGAAGTTCTCGCAATCGGTAGTTAAACAACCATAGCTTGTTGTGCAAACTAACCTTTAAACGATTTAAAATATTTACCATATTGTTTATGTAATATTTATTGGAATTAACTAGCTCAAAGGTTGAAATTTAATTGATTGGTAGTTACAGCATAATTAATATCTCAGTAGTCACAGGTAAAACAGTTTCTCTGTCTGGATTTGAGACTTAAATTGAGTAAATGACTGAGTTGAAACTTGCTGTATAGTACATTATTAATAATGAAAATATACGTTGTTTTCTCAGTTAATCTATTTGTAATATATCACTTGCATATTCTATACTCCTCAGTATCTGTACTTAATTTAGTATTGATCTATTGATTTTTTGAGAGAAATACTGAGATAATAAAAACTTGCTAATTTATTATCTAAACATTCATCTGGATAAAATTAATATAAAGATTAAGAGATGTTTTCTTTGGGTATGAAGTTACCTTAAATTAAAAATCTACACTACTTTTGCGTATTATTGCTTTCGTAATTTTGGAAACACAAAAGCTGATTTTCTGACTGGAAAATAGGGAATGGGCAATGCTGGGGAAGTAATTTTCATGCGTACAGGGCAATTATTTGCTTAAATAGTTGCTGTGTAAAAAGCTACACGATTATTGCAGCTTAAAAAATTTTAATATAAATTCTCATCAAATAGTTTTAAGGTAACGTTTTAATGGCTTTTTTAGCCGTTAGTGAATTAAAACTCCGGCAGTTAACTTTTTAAAAGTTGAGAAATTTAGCATGAGCAGCAATTTAGCAACCAAATTACGTGTAGGCACTAAAAAAGCCCACACAATGGCAGAAAATGTAGGTTTTGTCAAGTGCTTTTTAAGAGGAGTAGTCGAGAAAAACTCTTACCGGAAACTAGTTGCTAACTTCTACTTCGTCTACTCAGCGATGGAAGAGGAAATGGAAAAGCATCGCCAGCACCCAATTCTTTCTAAAATTAACTTTCAAGAGCTAAACCGCAAGTATACCTTAGAGCAAGACCTGAGTTATTACTTTGGTGCTAACTGGAGAGAGCAAATCAAGCTGTCTCCCGCAGGTGAAGCTTATGTAAAGCGCATCCGAGAAATATCTCAAACAGAACCGGAACTGTTAATCGCTCATTCATATACTCGTTACTTGGGTGACTTATCCGGGGGACAAATTCTCAAAAATATTGCTGTAACGGCGATGAATTTGTCTGATGGGCAAGGAACAGCCTTTTATGAGTTTCCAGAGATTCTTGACGAGAAGGCATTCAAAGCCAAATATCGTCAAGTTTTGGATGAATTACCCCTTGATGATGCTACAAGCGATCGCATCGTTGATGAAGCTAACGCCGCCTTTGGCACAAATATGACGATGTTCCAAGAATTGGAAGGCAATTTGATCAAAGCTATCGGTGTAATGCTGTACAACAGCCTCACACGGCGACGGACACGCGGCAGCACTGAACTGGTCACAGCTGAGTAGCTCTGTTGAGATTGCGGAGTATGGTGTGTGTAGTCATAAGTTCAGATACCCTAATGAAGGATAATTCATAGGTGTTTCTGGGGAAAGAGCGATCGACGCTCAAAATATTTAGGGGCAATAGCCTTGTGACTGCTTTTTATTGGTGAAAGCAAGCATGGGGAGATTGCCCCTCAATTATGTTTAATAAAACTCAGATATTACACCAGTTTCACAACTCGCCATAGGTTAGAAACCTATGGCTAATAGCGAAAGTCCTCTCAAGAGGACTAAACTCGTTGATCGCATGGATTTAAGTCCACTTAAGTGGACTTAAGCTATTAGACAGAGAATTTATTCTTTGGCAGGAGATTGGGCAAGTGCAATATCTCAGCTAAACCTAAACTCAACAGTAGCGCCAAAATTTTCAGGCTTACCATAGACTTTCAGCTTAAAATAACTAAGTCAATCTTCACACCAAGCTTAATCTCAGTATTTAAGTTTGTAACTTGTAAAACTTCTTATACTGAGTAAATCAGGCAAAAATATGGCTACGAAAATTCCTGTCACAGTGATTACAGGCTTCTTAGGTAGTGGAAAAACCAGCCTAATTCGCCACCTGCTACAAAACAACCAAGGCCGCCGCATTGCCGTTTTAGTCAATGAATTTGGCGAACTAGGTATTGATGGCGAATTGTTAAAGTCTTGTCAAGTTTGCCCGGAAGATGGTGAGGGCGACACTAATATCTTTGAATTAACCAACGGCTGCTTATGCTGCACCGTACAGGAAGAATTTTACCCAACGATGCAAGAGTTAATCAAGCGGCGAGATAGCATCGACTGCATTTTGATTGAAACCTCTGGTTTAGCCTTGCCAAAACCATTGGTAAAGGCTTTTCGCTGGCAAGAAATTCGCAACGCCGCCACTGTGGATGCTGTAATTACCGTGGTAGATTGTGCGGCGGTAGCAGCAGGGACATTTGCTAGTGATCCAGATGCGATCGCAGCCCAACGACAAGCAGATGATAATCTAGAACATGAAACACCCTTGCAAGAACTGTTTGAAGACCAACTTGCTTGTGCAGACTTGGTGGTGTTGAATAAAATTGACTTGGTGGATGCCGAGACAAAAGCGAGAGTTGAGGAATTGATTAAGCAAGAATTGCCCAGAGTGGTGAAGATTGTCGAGAGCGATCGTTCTCAACTAGACGCATCTATATTATTAGGATTCCAAGCCGCAGTCGAAGACAATTTAGATTCTCGTCCTAGTCATCACGATACAGAAGAAGACCACAATCACGACGAAGAAATTATCTCAACTAATTTAATTTTGGATCGTACATTTGACCCAGAAAAGCTGCAACAGCAGTTAGAGAAATTAGCACAAGAACAAGAAATTTACCGAATTAAAGGCTTTGTAGCAGTGCCAAATAAATCCATGCGCCTAGTCATGCAAGGTGTGGGAACCCGATTTGATAAATTTTACGATCGCCCCTGGAAACCCGAAGAGGCTAGGCAAACCCGCTTAGTTTTCATCGGACGTGATTTGAAATCTTCAGAAATCGAATCGCAACTTGTAGCTTTATAAGTATACCCAGATCCCCGACTTCTCAAAGAAGTCGGGGATCTATAATGCTAAGATTTACGAGTTATGAATAATTAGTTAATTCAAAACAAACAATAACTGAAAAATTTTCACCTTATAAAAATATGACGATCTCTCAACTTTTTAACTTCGCCAATCTTTTTGTGTTACCTTTTTGGGCGTTGATGATTTTATTGCCAAACTGGAAAGTTACACGGCAGATAATGTCATCATATTTGCCATTTTTGCTGTTAGCTGGTGCATATTTATATTTGTTTATCAACAGTATTACACCAGAAAATGCCCAAGCTTTATCGAATCCTCAATTAGCTGATATTGCAAGATTTTTTGCAAATGAAACAGCTGCTGCAACGGGTTGGATTCATTTTTTAGTGATGGATTTATTCGTCGGCCGCTGGATTTATTGGGAAGGGCAAAAAACAGGTATTTGGACAATTCACTCCCTTGCACTGTGTTTATTTGCTGGCCCTATGGGATTACTCTCTCACATCTTGACTGACTGGATTACTAAGACATTTTTCCCGAAGTTTCAGCAGAATGAAACGGTGACGGTAGGAGAAAAAGCGTAAAAAACCAGATCCCCGACTTCTTTAAGAAGTCGGGGATCTTCTAGGTGAACTACCCCGCCGTCTTACAGCGGGGCTTCCCAATTCATCGGGAATAGCCATCTATTACTCCGTAGCTCTATTAGTCTTACATTCCCTCCAAGGGCAGGAGTCCTGGTTCCCAAGACCCAAATCTTTTACCCTGAGCGAAGTCGTTCGCGCAGCGTCTCCAAGAGTTGGGTTTTCTTGCAACATATACCTGAAAGCTAATGGTTTTCGCTTGTGGCATTGATGGTCAAGACACTCTGTATCTTACCAGAAAATCCTCTCCCAAGGGGAGACGCCAAGGGCGATGGGGATTCGTCATACATCCAGAATTTGTTTTTGCAAAGCAAAAAATCAATTCCAGATGCAATCCTCACTCCGTGACGCTCCGCGAACATCCCCCGTGGTCACTGAGCTTGTCGTTCGCGCAGCGTCTCGTAGAGAAGTGCTCACAATCCCCATCTTAGGAGTACCTTGTTCGCGTTAGCGTCTCGCAGAGAAGATGGGGACTTCCGCGATTCGTTAAAAATTCTGGATGTTGTCACGAGCATATCGACCTTTGTATTTTACGTTTAAAATCCGAGTTTCTGAGCCAGTAAGCCTTTGCGCGTAGGGTGTTAGTAAACCAGTAACTTTAAGTTTATTTGCGTCAGAGGCACCTTAGCGATCGCGAGTCCGTCTCGTAGATAAACCTAGTACGGACAATTTGCTGCTATCAAAAAAACGGTAAGATAATTATAATCAGAAATTATTAAGTTTTTCTGACAAGATTATATCCAAATATCTAACTTATAAGTAAATTCCGTAATTGCCCCCTTGCTATTGATATTTGAGATTACTTAAAAGTAAAAGTTAGCGCAATATGCCCTGAAAGTGCTGGAGGGTTAATAAGTGGTCAAACAGCACCAATATGACTGGTTAAAAGCTGTGAAATTTTTCCGTAAACGAGAATTGCTAGGGCTGTTGCTGGGGATTTTCTTGTCAATTTCTGTAGTCTTACTCTGGCAGAGACTTTTAATCCAAACTCTGGGGTTATCAAGACAATTAGTATTGATTGCAGGGTTATTGGTTATTGTCGCGCTGACATTCTCAATCTATTTTGCCTTGAATAGACAAGCAAATAACCAGCAGATAAAAGCAGAAAATCAGGATTTAATTCACAGGATTTTTGAACAGAAACAGGTAGAAATTTCCCTCCGCACCAGCGAAAATCGTTTGCGACAGTTACTAGAAACTGTCAAAGTCATCCCTTGGGAATTAGACTTAAAAACTTGGCGATTTGTTTACGTAGGGCCGCAAGCGGTAGACTTGCTAAATTATCCGATCGCAGAGTGGTACGAAGAAAATTTTTGGATTAATCATCTACATCCAGATGACTTGGAAAAGTCTCTTCGTTTTTGCCAACAAGCAACTGCTAGGTGCGAAAATTACGAATTGGAATACCGGATGTTAGCAGCCGATGGGCGAGTTGTTTGGCTGCGAGATGTCGTTAGCGTAGTTGAGGAAGCAGGAAGTCCTACTATGCTGAGAGGGTTTATGTTTGACATTACTGATTTGAAGCTGGTTGAAGAAACCTTGAGACTGAGAGAGAGGGCACTTGCTGCTACCAGTAATGGAATTATTATTGCCGATGCTAGACTCGCCCATCATCCAGTTATTTACGTCAACCCAGCTTTTGAGCAAATAACAGGCTACAGTGCTACTGATGTGATTGCGCAAAACTGTCGATTTTTGCAACGCACAGATAACCAGCAACTAGCACTCAATGAACTGTGCTCATCTATTCAATCTGGAACAAGTTGCAAAGTTGTTCTCCGCAACTATCGCAAAGACGGTACCTTATTCTGGAATGAATTAAGTATTTCTCCTATCCATGACGAAAATGGGAAGTTAAGCCACTTCATTGGAATTCAGACAGATATTAGCTTACGCAAGCTTGCCGAAGCCACTCTGCGTCTGCAAGCCCTCACCTTTGAAAACATGCATGATGGCGTAATTATCACAGATTTAACTGGAAATATTATTGACTGGAATTCTGCTGCCGAAAGCATGTTTGGCTATAGCAAAGCAGAGGTTTTAGGTAAAACTCCTAGTATTTTGCATAAACCGGAAGAAGCCGCAGTGCTGACCAACAAAATTATTGAAAGGCTCAAACAGCAAGGACGCTGGTCAGGGGAGATACACTTTATTCGCAAAGACGGCAGTCAAGGAATTTGCGAAACAACCGTAGTATCTTTACAGGATGAACAGGGGGAAACTGTTGCCACTGTTGGCATTAATCACGACATTACCGAAAACAAACGAGCCAAAGAAGCACTGCAACGGCAATTGCATCGAACTCTACTACTTGAACAAATTACTCAGGAAATTCGTCAAAGCCTTGACAGCAGAAAAATATTTGAGACGGCTGCTACCCAAATTGGCAAAGCATTTGGAGTTGAACGCTGTCTGATCTATTCTTCCATTAGCGACCCCACACCCGAAATTCCTTTAGTAGCAGAGTATAGTACACTTCCTAGTTATTGCTCCATGTTGAAATTGGAAGTTCCCATGACCAATAATCCTCATGCCGAGCAGATGATGGCACAAGAAATAGCGATCGCTTCTCCCAATGTGTACGTTGATCCTTTACTCCAGGCGGCTGAACCTATTTGCCGACAAATGGGGCTGAAGTCTATGCTGTCAATTCGCACCTCCTATCAAGGAGAACCCAATGGTGCGATCGCTTTACATCAGTACAGCTCTTTTCGCCAGTGGACACAAGACGAAATCGAATTACTAGAAGCAGTGGCGGCTCAACTAGGTATTGCTCTAGCACAGGCTCGCTTACTGGAACAAGAAACCCGCCAACGTGAAGAACTTACCTTGAAAAACTTTGCCTTGGAGCAGGCAAAACGTCAGGCAGAAGCCGCAAATCGGGCAAAAAGTGAGTTTTTGGCGATGATGAGTCACGAAATTCGGACTCCAATGAATGCTGTTATTGGCATGACTCATCTACTGCTGGATACTGAACTCACACCTCAACAGCAAGACTTAGTAGAAACAGTTCAAAGTAGCGGAGATGCTTTGCTCACCATCATCAACGACATTTTAGATTTCTCCAAAATTGAGTCGGGCAAACTGGAATTAGAAGAACAGTCTTTTGATTTGAGAGCTTGTGTGGAGCAGGCTATTTCCCTATTAGCTCCTAAAGCTGCTCAAAAGGATATCGAATTAGCTTACCTGATCCAGCCGCAAGTTCCCACTCAGATCATCGGCGATATGACACGTCTGCGCCAAGTCTTGATGAATCTTCTCAACAATGCTATTAAATTTACTGAAAATGGAGAAGTGTTACTCTCTGTTGATCTAGGGACTTGTACTGAGCCTTGCCGAAGTATTGGGGACTGGAGACAAGGAAAGCAGGAGGAAAATTCCTCTCCTCTGCACCCTTCCCTTTGCCCCTGTGCCTCTTCCCAGTCCCCTATACCTGTTGGAGAGCCGCAACTTCTCTACGAAATTCAATTTGCTATCAAAGATACAGGTATTGGCATCGCACCAGAGAAAATAGAGCGGTTATTTCAACCCTTCACTCAGGCTGATGTCTCCATGACTCGACGATATGGCGGCACAGGATTGGGACTGGCTATAAGTAAACGGCTCACTAAGATGATGGGCGGCACCCTTTGGGTGGAAAGCCAAGGGTTTGTCGGTGGCAATCCTAAACCTCTATGGGAAAGTAGAAAATGTTCTCAAGGTTCAACATTCTACTTCACTATTACTACTAAAGTGGCTGCTGTGTCAGAGCAAGCTGAATTAAGCACTTCGCCAGTGCAGCTTGCCAGAAAACGCCTGTTGATTGTGGATGATAATCTCACCAATCGCCAAATTCTCACCTTGCAAGCAGAGTCTTGGAAGATGCAAGCTTATGCTGTCAAATCTGGTAAAGAAGCTTTAGCTCAACTTGCTAAGGGAATGCAGTTTGATATTGCCATTTTAGATATGCAGATACCGGAAATGGATGGCATAACCCTAGCTCGTCAAATCCGCAAGCAACCTGGTTGTCAAAATCTGCCTTTGGTGATTCTGACCTCTTTGGGTAGACTAGAAACTTCCTCTGATTTTAATGATGTCCAGTTTGCTGCCTCTTTGAGCAAACCGATCAAACAGTCGCAACTCTACGATGTTATTACCCGTGTTTTGGCAAATCAGCCAATCCCGGCCAGTATTTCTCATTTTCCGTTGCTTGATCGGCATTTAGCCCATCGACTGCCACTGCGGATTCTTCTAGCAGAAGATACGATTGTCAATCAGAAAGTTGCCCTACTGATGCTCCAGAAAATGGGTTATGTGGCGGATGTCGTCACTAATGGGCTAGAAGTACTCAAGGCTTTGCAAAAACAGCCCTATGACTTAGTGTTGATGGATGTCCACATGCCCAAAATGGATGGATTAGAAGCAACTCGGAGAATCTGTCAAGAATGGGGAGTGGGTTTTCGTCCCCATATCATTGCGATAACTGCCAATGCAATGCGGGGCGATCGCGAAGTCTGCCTTGCCGCTGGTATGGATGACTACATTAGCAAACCGATTCAGCTTGAAGAGTTAGCTGAGGCACTCAGCAAATGCCCACCCCAAAGAAGTTCTGAATTCACTTCCAGAGGAAAGCAAGGTAAAGTGATGTGCTTAGAATTGCAACCTTCCTCATATATCCTACAGTCAGGGCAAAACCAGACATTCAAAAGCGTCAAAATTAATGCCAAAATTCTCCAATCCTTGCAGAATATGCTCAGAGGAGATCGTCTGGCATTTGTTGAACTGATTGAGTGTTATCTTACAGAGGCACCGAGACTGGTACAAGATATCAGCACTGCTATCACAACTCAGGATGCCCAGACTCTATGGAACACAGCCCACCAACTTAAGTCTAGCAGTGCTTCTGTGGGAGCGATCGCCCTGGCACAGCTTTGCAAGGTGTTAGAAGCACAGGGACGCAGCAGTAAGTTAGAAAACAGCTTAGAATTACTCTCGCAACTAGATCAGGAATATGAACAAGTTAAAACTACCTTAGAACAAGAACTTGCGAAGGAAGTACCATGAAAGCTGATGCTCAAGAAAGCCAATCTTTAGTTCTAATTGTTGATGATGAACCTTTTATCCGCCTGATACTGCGGCATTTCTTGGAGCGGGAAGGCTATCAAATAGCGGAAGCTCAAAATGGCATAGAGGCAATAAAAATTTTTAAGCAATTGCATCCTGATATAGTACTCCTTGATGCCCTAATGCCAGATATGGATGGGTTTGAGTGTTGCACTCAATTGGATCTTCTTGATCATAATAAGCATACTCCAATTTTAATGATTACAGGACTTGAAGATCAAGAGTCAGTTGACCGTGCATTTGAAGTGGGGGCAATGGACTATATTACCAAACCTGTCCACTGGCCAGTTTTGCGACAACGGGTAAAACGCTTGATTCAGCAATCTCAGTTACAGCAAAAGCTGGAAGCCGTTAATGTGGAATTGCAGCGATTAGCTACTATCGATGGATTAACTCAAATAGCTAACCGCCGACGGTTTGAAGAGTATTTTAACCAAGAATGGCAGCGCATGAAACGGGATAAATGCCCCCTTTCCCTGATTATTTGCGATGTTGATTTCTTTAAATTATATAACGATACCTATGGTCATCGGGTAGGCGATCGCTGTCTTCAAGAAATTGCTAAAGCTATCAAAGATATTATTAAACGTCCCGGAGATTTAGTTGCCCGTTATGGTGGGGAAGAATTTGCTGTGATTTTACCTAACACAGATACCGAGGGGGCGGCTCATGTTGCCGACAACATTTGCCATGCTGTCCGCACACTAGCAATTCCTCATAAAAATTCCCAAGTTAGTCCTTATGTAACCCTGAGTGCCGGGTTTACGACAGAAATTCCTCAGCCAGATTCTGACTTGGAAGAAATGATTTCCGCCGCAGATCGGGCATTGTATCAAGCAAAGGCAGCAGGACGCGATCGCTTTGTGCAAAATATTGTATTACCCAAAAGTAAAAATTGCCGTTAGTAGTCTCTCAACTGAAGTTTGAAGGGTAAAGAACGAACCACAGAGGTGCAGAGGTCACAGAGTTAGAGAAAAAAGAGTTGCCTTGACAAACTACTAGCGCACCAAAGTTCACACATTTCCACACTATTTTCAACGTATCGGTTTGTATTATAACGTTTCTCGTTTACGTGAGGTACACCCGTAGGGGCACGGCACTGCCGTGCCCTTACACTTCGCAATATAATGTTGTACCGCATGTGAATAGGAACCGCTATATCGTCTACTTATTCTATGCCTTGAAAATGTAAATTTACTTTTAAACCATTCATCCAAGACTGATCAATTAGATGATCATGTTGCAGCCGACCTACAACAATACCAGGATGAATACTGATACGTTCCGCAAAATGAATCACATCAGTTTCAGATTTAAGCTCCGTTAATTTCCCCTCATACTCAGGTGGGAGCAAAAATTCCCGCGACCATTTGTCTGCTTGGCGTTCCTGCTCCGATTTCAAACTTTCCCCACTATTCCATTCATCAAGAAAAATATTTTCTTTATCATGTAGCAAAATATGTGCTGCTTCATGGAAAAAATTAAACCAGAAGCGGTCATTGGTTTTACCGTAAAGCGAAAGTTGAATCAGTGCCTTATGCGGATTTAACCACCGTGCGACACCACTGACGTGCGCTTTCTTGATTGATGGTATTAAAACAAGCACAACCCCTGCTTCCCAACACAACTTTTGCATCTGTGGTTCAAACTCTTCTGACGGTAACACTGTCAAAGTGCGAATTTGCCGCACAGCCTTTTCAAATTTTGATTTACTGTACTTGGGACACTCTAGTTGTTCTGCTCTTATTTCGCCCAACCGTAACCAAGTGGAAATAGCACCAACATCACTTTGCTCTTCGCGTGTACGACGAAAAGCAACTTCCATACCTGCATAATAATTCTGCCAATCTTCCGGCGAGGCAACACCGAAAAATTGCAGTAAGTTTTTTACTAAACCAGGCTTATTCTTGTCAATTAAACGGCACTTAGGAATTACACCTTGGTTCATCAATTCTTTGACTGGTAACTGATCTAACCAGGGTGTCCACTCCTTTAAGCGGTTTTCTTCTTCTATCCGTACTAAACCTGCCCGATATTGGGCTTCACGATTGAGCCAAAATGCTGTTGTACTCCCTAAAACTCGTTCTAGCTTCAGGGCTGTTTCTTCATTGATGGGTGCTTTGCCGTTGATCAGTAGGCTGATATGTTTTGTGGTGTAGCCTAATCGCTCTGCTAACTGTACTTGTGTCCAATCACGCTCTTCTAAGAAATCAGCAATGGTATCACCGGGAGGAGATACCCAATCTGGAGTGAATGGCCGGGTTGTCTTAGTCATGGTAATCTCCAATGAAAACAATACAAACAGCAGTAACTTTTGACCAATCAATGCTTTCATCCTCGGTAAGGGGGATGGGGTCGTTAGCTGGCTTAAATACAAGTCGTTTACCACCTTCTAGGTCTACTGCAAATTCACCTGCACGATCTCCTTTTAAGGGATGAGGACGACCTGCAAATAATTCCTTGACACAGCTAACAGCTGCAAGATCAGCCAATCGGGCTATCAATTTCTTGGCACAGTTTGCACCCAATTTTCTTTGCGCTAAGTCTTGTTGTTGGCATAGGTTTTGCAGTTTGCGGTCAGCGAAGGTGATTTCCATGCGTTACTAGACTAATATAAATTTACCATTTTGGTAAACAAATTTGTTGTATTTCTAGAAAATCTAGCATATCAACTAATCAGCAACGCCTAAAAATCTACCCCTCGCTTAAGTTCTACACCTTGATTTGCATAGTGTTTGTGGCAATAAACCTCTGAGTGGACGCTAGCTAAATCGAAGTATGCTGGTGGATTTTGGCAGCGACCAGTAATAATAATTTCGGTGTCGCGGGGTTTGCGGAGTAAAGCTTGGACAATGGGTTCAACGGGGAGTAGTTCTAAGTCAACGGTGGGATTAAGTTCATCGAGAATAATAGTTTTATACAATCCAGAGGCGATCGCAACTTTCGCAATTTCCCAACCCCTTTCGGCTTCTACGTAGTCTAATTCTTGTCGGGAATTTCGCCAGACGATCGCATCTCCACCACAGCGTTGATGATCCACCACTTCTGGATATGACTGCTGCAAGGCGGCGATCGCTGCGTCTTCTGTATAGCCAGTACCACCTTTCAGCCACTGCATAATCAACACACGGGTAGACCCAGGATGATTGATTCCCCTACCAATGGCCTGTAACGCTTTGCCCAAAGCACTAGTAGACTTGCCTTTACCAGCACCAGTATAAATTTCAATCCCTTCAAGTAAGAGGGCTTTGGCTGTTGGGTGGTGATGAGGTTTCATTTCTGAGTGCAAATCTGCAATATCGAGCAACTTTTGCGGTGCGGCGCGTCCGGTAGCAATGATTTCCAACTCTTGGGGTTTGGATTTTAATGTCTTTACCACTTCATCTACTGCTAGCAAACCCAAATCCAGAACTGGGTTAATTTCATCCAAGACGACAACTGAATATAAACCGCTAGCGATCGCGCCTTTAGCCACATCCCAACCCCGCATTGCCTCATCTCGGTCAAAGGTGGTAATTTCCTCATGTCCAAAAAATTCGGCTCTCCCAGTGCGAACCTGGTCAATTAAATGAGGAAACCCGCGTTGCAAAGCTGCGATCGCGCCATCTTCGTCATAATCACGTTCAGGCCCTTTTAAAAACCGCAGCAGTAAAACGCGGTTAGAATTGCTAGGCGTATTTATCCCCAAGCCAATAGAGCGCAAAACCACCCCCAAAGCCGCTTGGGACTTACCTTTACCCACGCCATCGTAGACGTGAATTTGACCAACGAGCCGTTCTTGACGCACTTGCGCCGTGCGGATACCAATACCGTTCCTTGTCATTTCTTGAAAAGCTATAAGTGGCAGTCTTTAATCTTACCTAACGTCTTGTACTCTTAGGTAGAGAAACTGCTCCTCTCATGCGTCCGTATAATGTATAAATAATATCGACAATATCATATTGGCACACCAACATAGTAAAGGGCAAAAACAATCAGATAATTTCCACCATCACCCTCACTATCCCAGTTATACTCTCTACAGTTAACCCTTACCCTTGACCATTTATGCCTGAAAATTGGATGCTTCCCAGGATTTTTCCTATTGGTGGAATTTTGTTTGACTTTTTATTTGTACTGATTGCCATCCCCATTGAAGCGTATGTTTTGCACAATCGACTAAAATTTGACAAAAAAACTAGTATTTTTTATGCTATCTCTATGAATCTGTTTTCTAGTGTAATTGGTTGGTTCATATTTTTTGTAGTAGAACCAATGCTGCCAATACAGTTTAAATCAGAATTAATTAACTATATGTTTTTTAACAATTTTAAATCAGCGAATACACAAAGTTTATTAATTTTAACTGCTTGTATAATTTTCTTTGCTACTTTTATAATTAAATTTTTCATTTTAAGGGTATTGCTAATATCATTGAGTGAACCAGTTGCTAAAAAAGAAGAGGAACCTCAAACATCTCAACGGCGGCGATGGCGTAGTTTTAGCAGTGCTAAATTACAAAATACCAATTTATTGATTACTACCTTAATTGCGAATTCTCTGAGTTATAGTGCTATAACCATTATTTTATTCTTTCGCTCAAAATAGCAAAAACTTACTTTATTAAAAGGAAGACTAGTGATTAATTAATCAGGTGGAGGTAAGAATATGAATACGCTACTTAAAGATGTATTTGGGGTTTTTAAATTTGCTGAAGGGCTTTATGCAGGAATTAGAAAGGTATTAGTTCCACCGAAAGCTTATTCTTGGCAAACATTTATTTATTTGAGTGTTTTTTCTTGGGTAGTTTCATATTTTGCTATAGGTTATATCAAAGATATAATTGCCTTTTTCGGTTGGTTATTTTTAATTGCTGGCACGGCTTGGTATACAACTGAAGATCCTTTGAGGGTTCCTGGTACTTTTATGCCAGTCGGGGCAGTGATAACTGGATTCTTAGTGAGTGTTTTTGCATTTGGAAATCAACAGGATGTTATTACACCAAGGACAATCGTTTTTTGGCCGACAATTTCAGCGCTAATTACGGCAATACCAGAATTTATTGAAGGTAATGATACTGATGCTAAAGCTCGAATTCCTAAACCAGAAGACCGCCAAAGAATCATAATTTTAGTTGCTAGTAGTATGCTGCTAAGTTGCTGGATTCAGTTTCACTTTGTGATGAATAATTGGTTCCAAGAATATCCTAGTTTGCAGGCAGATACTTTTAAAAGTAGTACCGTTGTTGTCAGAACAGAAGAACGGCTAAAAATCCCACAAAACGGCGCTATAATTCTAGAGAAACTTCAACCAATAGTGGTAGAAGAAATAGCCCAAAGACCTTGGTCGGAAGTAGAGAGATGGCTGCTACCGAAATATGTGAAGCCGCGGGTAGGAACTCTAGGGAGAGGAGTAATTCAAAAGAACTTGGGTAAATATGAAGAGAAAGAACTATGGCGCGTTGAACCGCGCGTAGCTAATACTAAATCTGGTAGTATGTCTGAATATATATTAGATTTACTAAGTATTTGGAGCGGCCCGAGTTCTAACCCACGGGGCTATTACTTGAAAAAATCTTGTCGCATTGCAGCACTTGCAGCAACTATCAATTCAGACAATAAGATTACAGTTGCAGAAATTGAATGCGATCGCGGCAGTAAACTTTTTGGTGGAACACCACCTCCACAGCTGGGGGAGAGTAAGGAAAAAACTAACTCCCAATGACCAATGACCAATGACCAATGACCAATGACTAATAACAAATGGCTATTAACAGAATTTTTGTATTGGCAAAGAATGTATTTCAGGAAGTGGTACGCGATCGCATCTTATATATTATTGGTTTTTATGCGCTGATAATCGCCATTGCTTTCCGTGTCCTTCCTGAATTTGCAGCAACGACTGAAAACAAAATCTTTTTAGACTTTGGGATGGCGGCGATGAATGCCATCGGGTTAATTGTGACGATATTTATTGGTACGGGACTGGTTAATAAAGAAATTGAAAAACGCACTATTTTGGTGTTAATTGCTAAACCTGTCAGTCGCAGCGAAATTATCGTCGGCAAATACTTGGGTTTATCCGCAGTATTAGCTGTGCTTGTTGCCACGATGACAGCAATTTATCTATTATTTCTGCAATTTGGTAGCATTTCTCATTCAACGACCAGCATTTTAATTGCTGCAATTTTCTTATTTTTGCAGTTGTCATTAATCACCTCTGTGGCTATTACCTTCGGTGTTTTCACTGCTTCTTTACTGGCGACTGTTTTAACCTTTGCGGTATATTTAATCGGAAACATTACTCAAGATTTAGTACAACTTGGTCGCCTGAGCGGCAACCCTGGTATGGAACGTCTAACTCAGGGTTTGTTTCTTATCTTACCAGATTTGTCTCGATTAAATTTAAAAAACGATGCCGTTTATGGTCTGCAAGCACTACCTGACACAATTGCATTGATTACAAGTGCTGGCTATGGCTTACTTTATAGTGCAATGTTGCTAGCGATCGCTATTTTTATCTTCTCACAACGTGAGTTTTAGTAATTGAGCATGGGGCATTGGAGCAAACAGAAAGTTCTTCTCTCCCAACTCCCAACTCCTAACTCTTAACTTTTAAATAATGACTATCTGAGGTTGCTCAATTGTGCCATCAGGCATGATAGTATCCCGGAGCTTGGCATAAATCAAGTTTGTCTCCCAAAGATTTGCCTTATTCAAGTTTGCCTTGGTTAAATTTGCCCATGTCAGGTCTGCACCAGTTAAGTTGGCCTCAGTTAAATTAGCTTCTAGTAATTTTGCTCCACATAGCTTTGCTCCTGTGAGATTTGCTCTAACTAAATTAGCTTCAATCAGTGATGCTTCAATTAATTTGGCTTCACTTAAGTCTGCTTCTCTCAAATCCACATCACATAAAGAAGCACCCCAAAGATTACTACCTGTGAATTTTGCCCGCCATAAGAAACTTCCGCACAAATTTGCTCGTGTTAAATCAGCATTAATCAAATTAGCTTCGCACAAAGATGCTTCATACAAATTAGCTTCACGTAGGTTAGCTTGCATCAGATTTGCGCCACTTAAATTAGCACGAGTGAGGACACAACCGCACAAATTTGCATCACGCAAATCCGCTCCTATGAAGTTAAGACCACTTAAATCAATTCCTTTCAGGTCGATTCCACGCAAGTCACATCCACTGAAATCTCGGCGCTGAAAATATTTATTTGTGATTTGACTTAATATAAATTCCTGTTGAACAGCATAATTTTTCATGGTATTCACCTCTGGGTGTAATTTATCTCAAAGGTTGAGTGTGATAGTTACCGTATATTGAGAGTACACCGCAAATGGAGATTATCTGAGTAAATAATCAGAGATAAATTCCCAAAAAATCGCTAGGAGCTTGAAAATGCGTTTTTTAACTGGTTTTTAAAACAAAAAATGCTGACATAGGTCAGGAAACATTGATAAGTTAAGTAGAATCAATTAGGTCGGTCAGAATAACTCAAAATCACCATTACTTCTGTCAGCACCCCGCCTACACTCTTTAGTCTGCCGATTTTGGTTTTTTTCATCAGGGATTAGCCGTTCCAATGCACGACGACGGGTAGTGCAGGGCAAAAATGCGTAGGCGTAGCCCGTTGTTATAGACATCGCTAGCATCACTAGTTGTGCCAATATTGGAACCCAAAACCACGCCCAAAGATTCTACAAACAACAGTAAACCAGGACTCACCATTGATTTAAACTCAAATTAAACAAACATTAATACTTAATGCAAGTAAGACAAATGTTGTAATAAAAATTACAGATTAAATCATCCAAAATGAATTTTTTACTGTTTGTAGGGCTAGGAAATTAGTACTTTCTGTATCGCTTGAAACTGAACCGTATTGATATTTAATCACAAATGTCTCTGAACGTAGGCTGTAAAATCTTTATATGCTAAATTTTAGATAATTGGTATCTGCAATCTTTGTCAGCATTGTAGCTTTGCATGATTTACTTTCACTTCTAAATTAATAAATATTTTTATGATTAGCTTAGTCTTCTTATTAATTGGGTTAGGGACTTTCTTCTTTGCTTTGAGGACTAAGGAGGAAATTCATCGCATTGCGGCTATGGTAGTTGGAACAATTGTTCTGGTTTGGGGATTTGCTCTAGCTCCTTTGTCATTTCAATTGCTATTTGAGATAATCTCAGTTTTAGCGGCTTTCTTTGTTTGTATGCGATGTTTGGGTTGTGGTTTAAACCAAGATTAATTTTAAACTTGATAACCTATTAGCTTTCTGAGTTATTTAGGAGATAATTTATGTAGTTGATCAGTCATTTATTTGACTATATCAACCTCAATATCTGGCAGTAAAAAATTTAACTTTCTGAGAGGATAATTGGCAGTTATATGGATAGGAAAAAAACCACAAGCCTACAGGTAACTTCACTATAACAGTTGATTGTTATTAGTCAATGTGAAAAAAAAGCGTAGGCTGCGCCCACGCTAATTTTTAGATTACAAAATGCAGCTTAAGCAGCAACAGGTTCCAACAATTTAATATCAGAAAAGATAAATTCTTGAATAGAAACTTGTCCTGCTGTCTCGGTGCGAATCTCCCGACGATTTAGGATGAAATAGTCACCAACTTTTTCATATTCATCGATAAATTCGCTTCTACCGCCCTTTTGTTCCCCAGTCTTGGGATCATGGTACACAGAGTCATAGCTGTGAGATAAGTAACCTTCCCCGGTGTCGTGACTGGTGAAGGTGTCAATGGTCACATAAGTACCGTGGATTAAACGGTGAACATGGCATACTTCATTATTGCGGACTTTGTATTTATCGCCCTCAGCCTTACCACCCATTAAAAGCTCAACTGCACCAGTTTCGTCAGTTTTACCATAGCTAAACGTATTGGCACTGTGGGTGTCTTCAAAGCTGCGGCGGATGCGGTGAATTGCTATCTCCCATGCTTGACCATGAATTGCCTTCTGGGCTGGCTCGTCATCTACATCTAAAACTTCGGCTTTGAGATTGGCACTGATGATAACTTTGCCTGTAAACACTTTATCATCATGCTTAAAGGTAATATTTGCGGTATAACCAGGGAAATTCTTGTCCCAAGTGTAGCGGTTCTCATAAGCAGCCCGGAAAAGTTCCTGAGCAGAGAGTTGTGTAACTGTCATGTGCTTCTCCTAGTCGCTACTGTAATTAGCGTTTTAGTTTCCTTGGTATTAGCATAGAAGTAATTGTTGAGGCTTGGATAGTCCCCAACTGGGTACACTTATGGTTAATTCTCTCCACACCGTATTTGATGCGATCGCCAATGTCCAAAATGAGCAAGAATTAAGGCTAGCTCTCACGGATAAAATTGGTGAGCATTTTGGTGTGCAAAATTGGGGCATTTATTTCCTAGATGAGCAACCAACGGCCCAAATCGATGTTCAGAGCATTCCGGCAGTATGCTTAGAAAGCAATCCAGTCGGGCGCTACGTGGTTGAGCGTCACGCTCCCGCCCATGAACAGTTATTATTATCACCAGGAGACTGGAAGCATTTTTGCTCGCGCTCCGATCACGAACATGTGATGAGTGGGCCAATTGTTTGCGATGGTCGTCTTGTAGGAACGCTTAACTTGGCTCGTGACAAGGGAAATCCTGCTTTTAATGGCAACGATTTAGCTGATTTGAGTGCCTTATGCATTCATTTATCAGCAAAAATGGCAAATCTACGGACAAAACCAAAAATATCCCATTCTCTTTTAGTAAATCCGCTAACAGCGCGTGAGTTAGAAATTGCCGACTTAGTGGCGCAGGGGTTAACGAACGCGGAAATTGGGGAAAAACTTTGGATTACGCAAAATTCCGTTAAACAAGCTTTGAAGAGGATGTTTCGTAAGTTGAAGGTTTCGGCGCGTGCAGAAATGGTGGCAAAGCTACAAGATATACAAGTTTCTTGAAGGTGGAACAGTTTATCCTAGCTAACCACGCTGATGGCAGGGTTAGCGATTTTTAGAACTTATCTTGTATTAATCTGAATATTGCAGTAGGGGCGCACAGCTAACTGTACGCCCCTACTAAAGGACTATATTTTATGCAATTGAGAAAGACTACAATCTATCATCTGCAAGGGTAAGCGCGTTACCCAAGTATTAGAATTCGGTGATTAGTCACCAGCGTCCCTATTATTACTCTTTTATTGGCGAAAAGTTATTAATACTTGCTGCCAATAGGATATGGTAAGGCATTTAGCGTCCAACTTTGTTTGAGACATCTCTGGCTGCCTCTGCCGCACTGTCGCCTACATCGCTAGCAGTTTCTTTAGCGCCCTTTACGTATCCAGATCCAAACTCTTTAAGGGCTTCTCCTGACTGTTGCCCAATCTTCTGAAGTCTTTCACCAGGAGAATCTTCGGTTTCACGAGCATCCTTAAACCACTGCCCTACTGTTTTCGGTCTTTCAGCATCATTTTGCTCTACCTGTTGGCGAACTCTCTCCTTTAAGCCTTTGTCATTTGGCCCATCACTAACATTTGTCGTTAGCACTAGAAAACCAACTACGACCACAGCCAAAAAAGATTTTACCTGAAGTCCTTTAAGTAGGGAACTGATGTTACCAATCGTCTTAGAAATTAAATTTATCATGCCAATTAGCTTTTTTTTGACTACAAATAAAGATTAACTATAGAAAGGTAATTATCCTTCTAGCAAAAGGCATATTTTAGTTATAAAAAAGAAATATATTTTAAATCTTTGGGAAGATGTGATTTGTTAGACGCTAATTGGTCATTGCGAACTGAACGCAGTGAAGCAAAGCAATCGCAAAGTACAGATGTTGCGACGCTAGGACGTTACAGCACTTCCCGAAGTTATGAGGTACACTAATTAATCAAATTATCGTTTGTATGTCCTAATAGCATCCCAAGTATCTGTACCTCATAGCAGGAGGAAGTGCTGTAAGCGAAGCTATGGCGTTGGCTTTACGCTTCATTCGCAATTGACTTGTAACGATTTTGGTAAATTTGCTTGCATTGGGATGCTCCCATTTTTTCAATCTACTAAAGAAAATTATTATGTTCAAAAAACTACAACAACTCCAAGCGATTATCGCTTACACAAAGTCAGAAAACTTGGGTGATATTGCCATTCTTAAATCTGATTTATTCGGTGCTAAAGTTTTTCCAACAGTCGCCTCCAAACTGCAACCAGTAGCGGGATATTATCCCGTAATTGATTTGAAGCAATTAAGCCAATACCCTCAAGGCTCCTTTGGGCCTTAGCAAGTGCTGACAATAATCTTGCTAAGAGCAGAAAAGAAGCACAATTGTTGAATCAATTAGCACCATCGCGCTGGGAACATTGGGGTAGTTCTGTACCTAACAACCGCCTTGATTATCCAATTCACGATCGCATTCTGGGTTTCCAAAGTGCGGTACTGCGATCGCTACTAGACAGCGATCGCCTGAATCGTTTACAAGATATAGAATTAAAAACTTTCCCTGGAGAAGCACTTTCCATGCCGGAACTGTTCGACACCCTGCAAACAGGCATTTGGACAGAAGTTTTAACCCCAGGAGAACCAAAGCCAATTTCTAGCATCCGCCGTTCATTGCAACGGGAATATCTGAATATTTTACTAGAGATGATGTTGGGTACTAATGATACACCTGAAGATGGTCGGACACTGGCTTGGTATGAATTGCGTCAACTACAAAAAGCTATTGATGTCAGGCTCAAACAACTCAGTGAAAGCCTTGATATTTACACCTTAGCCCACTTAGAAGCTTCTGGCGATCGCATTGCTAAAGCATTAAATGCACAGTTACTTTCTAAGTAAGAGGTGAGAAGTCAAGAATTCAAACTCCTAACTCCTAAAGATACTTTTGCAATAAACCAATGAAAACTTCTGGCATTTCCAAATGAGGTAATATTCCTGCATCTGCGATCGCACAAAAATCTTTAATTGCACTTGGATTTAAATTTGCCAATCGTCGTCCTAATTTAATGCTGGTAAATTGTGCCTTTTCTCCCCAAAAAATGACCGTGGGAATTGTCAGTTGCTTAATATATAAACTCAGATCAAAGTAAAGATCGCCCCGCAAAAATGACAAAGCCGCAAACTTGGCATTAGGCTGTTGTGCAGAGGTTAAATAAGCCTCCACCATTTCTTGAGATACTCGTTGTGATTTGGCAAACAGAAAACTTTGCAGAAAATTTCGGACTGCAATTTCATTTTCAGCACCAAGCATATAAATAAAATTGTCTAACAGAGGCGCATTGATCACCGAAAGCGGAAGTCTGCGTCCAGCACCCTGTCCAAAATCATCAAATCCAGAGGGAGACACCAAAAACAGTGCTTTGAATAAATTGGGTTGAATAATAGCTAGACGAATAGCAAAAGCGGCTGTTAAAGACGATGCTACCACTGTCACTGGTTGACGACAAGTTTCAATGATAAACTCTGCGATCGTGCTGAGATAATCCCTAATTTTATAATCCCGGACTGGATGAGCCGATTCTCCCCAGCCGATTAAATCGGGAGCTAAAATGTGGTAATTAGAGGCAAAAGCCGGGTAAACTTTAGACCATTCGTATGCAGACGCCCCACCACCAAAGTTATGGAGAAACAGTAGTGGAGGTAAATCTTCAGTATCAGCAAACGCCCAAGGTGCATTCGTTTGGGTATAGTAAACCATTGCCCCCAAGGATGTATGGATAAGTTTATGTCCAAAGCCAGGAGGTTGAAACTGAAGCATAAAATTAAAAAGTATAGTTTAATGGCACTTTACCCGAAGGCAAAATTATGAGGTATAAAGTCAAGCTTACCGATAAATATCGGACTAAGTAAACCTTTTGTCTCCTAAGCTATTTCATATTTAATTTGCATATAGCCAAACTAATTTATAATTCATTCTTGCTTTTTGTCGGCATCTCCTGTGATCTGAACAACTTGATGGAGGTTATCACCACTGATGTGATAGGCTGCCCCAAAACCAACTACAAAACGGCCTTGACTCGGAGTTAGCTGGAAAATCCGAAAGTCAGACAAGCCGCGCAAAACCTCGATAATTTGACCAAACCGGACTTGAAATTGCTCAACAATTTGATTCCACTTGTCAGTTTCACGCTCTATCAAATTTGCTGTACAATCAAAACTCAAACGACGACGGGCAAAAATTAGATTACTCTTGGCTTCATCCTCGATAAACAAGACACTAACATGAGGATTGTCATAGAGATTTTTGGTATGAGTTGAAAGACCACTGACGTAAATGTAGATGTTTTTGGAATCATCTATTACAAAGGGAGTATAACTAGCATTGGGTATTGCCTGTGCGTTCACGGTGCTAATAATTACACTCTCTAATTCTTCTGGAAACTTTTGGTACTCAGCTTGAATGTTTTCAAGTTGGCTCATAAATAAATTACCGTTTGATTAGGAACACCTCATTTAAGTATCCTAACGTGATTGAGCGATGTCTACGACGGGCTATGACGCTCGATAACGCAGCGTAAACCTTCTCTTCTCCTTCTCCTATCAAAGACGCACTCGCACTCAAGAGGCAACGCCAACGCTATGAGCGACGCAGGAGCGTCTGACTGGCTAACGCTTCGCTATCGGCTTGGCATTCCATGCCAAATGATTTGGCTTAAGGGAATAGGTTACAGCAAATGCGATCGCTCAACAAGCAAATGCGATCGCTCAACAAGCAAACGCTGTCGCTCAACAAGCAAATGCGATCGCTCAACAAGCAAATGCGATCGCTCAACCTGACTTTTCACGGGATATGGAAAAGGGGATAGACTTTTGCAAGAGGTCTATTATCCAAGCTCTGAGTACCGGAGGATTTGGAGAAACAAACATTGGGCTAGACTGAAGAAAGTTATGAGGACGCAAATATGACTGACAAAAATCGTTCTCAATGGGATTTAGGCAGGTTTATTGAAACCCTGACTTACTTTGAGGTAATTCCTTTCCTTAACTGGGTACAGCAGTTAATCCAAGGCCGTCCTAAGGATAATCAAAATAGACCCAATGGAGGAAGAGACGTGGGTGTAATATTAGTAGCAGGTGCAACAGGTGGTGTAGGTAAACGAGTGGTGCAGCGATCGCTCCAACAAGGTTATAAAGTTCGCGCCCTAGTTCGAGACATTGACAAAGCTCGGTCAATTCTTGGTAATGATATAGACTTGGTAGTTGCGGATATCACTCAACCAGAAACTTTAACTTCTTTAGTTATGGCTGATATCCAAGCTGTAATTTGTTGCACAGCAGTGCGCGTGCAACCAGTTGAAGGAGACACAGCAGATAGAGCCAAATATTCTCAAGGTGTTAAATTTTACCAACCAGAAATTGTTGGCGACACCCCAGAAAATGTAGAATATCAAGGTGTTAAAAACCTAGTCCAAGCGGCGGCAAAATATTTACCCCAAGCAAACGAAAAACCGATATTTGATTTCACAAAGCCATCAGCAGAATTAAAAGATTACTGGGGGGCGCTAGATGATGTCGTCATGGGTGGCGTGAGTGCTAGTAATATTCAATTAGTAGAAAATACAGCTTTGTTTGCTGGTAATGTCTCCACCGCTAACTCTGGTGGATTTGCTTCTATCAGAACCAAGAATTTTGATCCACCCTTCAACTTATCTGATTGCGAAGGTGTGAAATTGCGCGTCAAAGGTGACGGTCAGCGTTATAAAATATTCCTGCGAACAGATACAAAATGGGATGGTATTGGGTATAGCTATTCTTTCGACACCGTAGCTAATACCTGGATAGATGTTCACATTCCCTTTGCAGATTTGATTCCCGTCTTTCGGGCAAAAGTTGTCAAGGATGCGCCGCCAATTGAGCAGAATAGAGTTTGTTCATTCCAACTGATGTTGAGCAAATTTGAATATGATGGCGCTTTGAATCCTAAATTTTCTCCCGGTGGTTTTGCTTTGCAGTTGGAATCAATTAAAGCTTACGGCGGGACAAGTTTACCACAATTTATCCTCGTCAGTTCAGCAGGCGTGACTCGTCCCGGTCGCCCTGGCATTAATTTAGATGAAGAACCGCCAGCCGTGAAATTAAATGACCAATTGGGAGGAATTTTAACTTGGAAGTTGAAGGGAGAAGATAGTTTAAGAGAAAGCGGAATTCCTTATACAATTGTTAGACCTTGTGCTTTAACTGAAGAACCAGGAGGCAAGGAATTAATATTCGAGCAAGGCGATAATATTAAGGGCAAAATCAGCCGTGAGGATGTGGCAGAACTTTGCGTGCAAGCTTTAAAACTAGCAAAAGCTTCTAATGTAACGTTTGAAGTAAAACAGACAGACAATACTGTTAACTCTATCGATTGGCAGAAGCTATTTTCTAATTTAGTAAACGATAAATAAGTGAAGTGACTACAAACTTATAGCGATTCCCAGGTGGATGAAGTACATATCAAAATCAAAACCTCACCCCCAACCCCTCTCCTTACTAAGGAGAGGGGAGATAAAGCACAGCTTTATCGGGGTGAGGTTAAGTTAAGCTGTACCTCACTCTTATTAGGAAACGCTATATACTCTGTAGCCATCCCAACATATCCTGTCTAAATAGACTGTTATGAAAAAAATCCAAGTGCTAATATTTGCCGGGATTTTAGCAACAATTATATGGGGTGGGTTATTTGGAAAGACTGCTTCATCCCAGCAAGTGAACTCCCGCATCTACAATCTGGAAGCGGACTTTAATCGTGTCGAGTCACGATTAAACCAGATAGAGTCTCAACTGGGTTCAAGCCGCCAGTCTCCATCCCCAAGAACAAGACTTACCCCACGCCAGTCAACTGGTTCCAGAAGGAACTTATCACAGCAAGATCAGATGTTTGATCGGCTGGCAACTTTGGTGGTTGAATTGAAGCAACAAGTCAACAAATTAGAGGCGCGAGTTTCTAAATTAGAAACTCGTTAAATATTTAAATTACCTTGTGTACAACATGGCAAGACTTTTGGATTTCCCAAGAGTACGAAGTGATTAAATCAGACTAGGGAGCATAACTAACCCAACAAGAGACAGAGTTACGATCTGGCGACTTAGCCAATCAGCGTTTTCGCGCAGGATATGCAGAATACTACCGTGAACTACTGTTTCTATCTGTATCCGCTCCTGTATAGGGAGAGAGTAGCGGCTTTTGGGGGTGCTGGATAATTCCTGTAACCCTTCGACTACATAGCGGTTAGGGACATGACTTAGAATGTGGGCAATTAACTTTTGGCGCAATTCATGAATCGAAAAAGCTAATTGATAAGGATGTTCAGGGTACTCATCTAAGACATTCTCAATTTCTTGAATGACTATTGGCAATGTTAAATTAATCAACGTATGCGACATGAGTGTTGTTTAATACAAGTGTATAGTTTTAAGCTTAGATTCATTTAGTTACTGTACAGCCTGTTCTCAAAAAGCTTTCCAGATGTTTCTAATAAGAAGTGTAACAACCATAGGTTTGAAATCGAGTATCTATAAGAGTTTGATTAATGGTTGAATTGTATAAGTTGATTAACTACGACACAAGTAGTCAAGATAATTTTTGCAACATCACTCTCTTTAAGGAATTAACTAACAAAGCGATCGCCATTCCCTGTCCTTAAATTTTTTGTTCTCGTGACAATTTTTAGGCAGCGTTAAGGAATAAGAATTAAAATAACATACAATTTATTTCCTTGGCTTACCTCACCCTCAATCCCTCTCCTTATAAAGGAGAGGGAAGCTAGATAGAGGATGAAGTTTTGCATTTTATTTAATTCACGTTCCTAAATAGTGTAGGCTGGCTTCAACTTCCGCAGGAAGTTAAGCATGGCTGAAACCACAGCATCCGGCGACTCTATTAAGAAGCCATGACCCCCACGTTCGAGGACTAAAAGTTCAGCGTTGGGAATCCCTTGAGCAAGTTGCTGGGAAAACTTTAGCGGGGTGAGAATGTCTTGTTTACCAACTAGAACTAGAGTAGGACAATGAATTTGTTGTAGGCGGTTTGTTGTGTCAAAGTCAAGCATGGCTCGGCTGTGATGATAGAGTGAATGAGCCGCAGGTGGGAAAGGATATCTGATTGCAAATTCAATCAGACCTTCGATCATCCCAGGAATCGAGTAGAACGTATCTGTAAATATCCAAGGTAATACGACTTTTTCATAAAGTTTCAAGTCTACATTTTTGCAGAGTTCGCCCCAAGTCTCGATAATGCTGTTAAATAATCCATCGCCCTTAGCCAACGATGAAAGTAGTATCAGACTTTCTACCTTTTCAGGATGTGCTAACACTAACTCTTGGGCTATCTGACCACCCATTGAATGACCTGCTAAATGCACCTTATCGATCGCAATATGATCGAGCAATGCTGCAACATCATTAGCCATCTGTTTCAGACTATAAGGGTTTTCGGGAGCAGAACTTCGCCCCATACCTCGGTTGTCTAAGCGAATAACTTGATACTGCGAAACCAGCGATGGCATAATCAGCGACCAATAGGCATGATCGCAAAGGAAACCAGCTATTAATAGCAAAGGCTCACCAGTTCCCTTAATGTCGTAGAACAAATCAATCCCGTTAATCTGAACTTTGGGCATAGTCAATAATTCTGCTAAACCTGATCTTAAGCAGGGATGGACAAGGCTACACTCCTACGTCTTAAATCTCTCGTCCACTGGAATTTGATAGCCGTTGGCGAGGCGATTGGTCATGTTGGCAGTGGCTGCGATCGCCATTAGTTCCCCGAACATGGTATCATTCATTTCCTTAGCACGCGCCCCTGCTGTGTGCGAGGCGATGCAATACTCACAGCCATTCGTCGCACTCACGGCGATGTAAATTAGTTCGCGCATGAGTGGATCAATCTCACCGGGGCCAGTCATCACTTCCTTTTCAACTGCGAACATTAGCGGTGATGAAATTCGACTTCTTTTTCCAGAATCTTGATATCATAGCTGCCAAAGAAATCGTGACCCAGTAAGCCGATGCTTGCTTTTGGTGCGATCGCTACCCGAAGATTATTAGCTGTAACTCCACCTACTGCAATAGATTTTAGCTCACTGGTTGGGAATTCTACTTGGCTACCATCGGCAATTTGGGCTTGCATTGTCCCTGTAGCCTGGAGTTCAAGTGTATTCGCCATCCCTTGAGTGATAATAGTTTCACTAGAACCTGTATCTACAATCATTTCAAAGGTTTTTTTATCGTTGAAGGTAACATCAATCACAGGAGTTCCACCAAAGCGGCGTTTGATTGGGACTCGAAAAACTCTGTTCTCTGAAGCTATGGGTACATTGCCACAAAGCCTTCCCAATCCAACGGTTTTACCAGATGAGGTTATCATGTAACATGCTCCTGGATCGTCAGCTGTTGCCTGATGAGAGAATGCTAAAAATATCAGCGTCGGCATTAGTGCGATTGCAGCTAGGTTAACGGTCGTAATCCAACGCCTCCAAGCATTCTTCATGTTATATTTTCTCCAATTTCGCTGAGTTTTTTGAATAGCTTAACTTATCATAATCGCTGCAATAATTGGTACTGTAAATCCATCTTTTTAAGACAACAAGCTAATTATTGTAACCCTTTATACAACAAAATTCAAAATAATTGACATTATTTTTGTTACAATTATTGTCTATATTAATCATACAGCTATTGTATTTTTAAGTTATTTATTGATTTTTTTTACTTTACTGTTTATTTAAATGTCTCCAGAAGATTAAATTGCATTTAATTCAATACATTTTATCTACAATTACTGATTGATAAATTAAAGATTAGGTAAAGACACGATAAAACTAGTTAGAGCATATTAAATCTGGCAAACGAAGAAGTTAGATAAGATAAATTTGTGATTATTCAAGGGTTTCTGCTGCATGTACAGCAGTTGCGATCGCATTTTTCACAGCAATATCTCTTTGTTCTAAGATGATATTTTCACTAACAGTACGCCCAGCAACTACACCACAAATAGCGGCAGCAGGAAAATTATACACTCCTGCCATTTTGAATAATGTACCGCATTCCATCTCATAATTCAAGATATTTAATCGCCGATATTCTTCTGTAATACCATGCAGCGATCGCATTAAATTTGGATTCGCTGAATCAGTGCGTTCTTGTCCTTCGTAAAAAGTATCAACTGATGCCGTAACTCCTATGTAATGTTCAACCTTTAATTCTCGTGCGGCTTTAACTAAAGCGACTGTGAGAAAAGGATCAGCTGCGGCTGGATACTCCACAGGTGCAATATCATTTGCTGCACCTTGGCGACACAATGCTGCACTGCTAATAACAACGCTACCGACTGGTATATAAGGTTGAATGGAACCGCAAGTTCCAATGCGAATAATTTGCCGGATTCCTACTTGGATTAACTCATTGACAACAATACTTAATGAAGGCGCACCCATACCACTAGTAGCTGATAAGATGGTGCGACCATTAGGCAAAAATCCTACGTAGCTATTGAGTCCGCGATTCTCCGACAACACGCGCACATCTTGTAAATAAGTTTGGGCAATTAGACGCGATCGCTCCGGATCGCCAGATAATAGGGCAATGGCGGGAGGGGATGAACCTAAATCATCTTGTCCAAAACCAATGTGATAGAAGCGTTTATTTGGCATATATAGCGGTTCTCGATTGAGTACACCCGTAGGGGCACGGCACTGCCGTGCCCCTACACCTCACGATACAATGTTGTACTGCATCTGAATGGGAACCGCTATAGTTAAAATTAGCGATCGCCTTTGTTAGGATCTAAATCATCTCCACCATTTAGGGAATCACTACTATCTATTTGATTTGGCAGTGTATTTGAAACAACTACACTATTAGCTACTTTCTTTTGTGACATATTTAAACTATCTACATCGATTGATAATTCATTAGTAACTGATTTATATTCAAGATTATCTCGGTTAGCACCTGCTATTTCTTCTGCTTTGCCGATAAAATCCTTGGCAAGCCTTTCACTAAAACCAACAACGAATGCTATTACAAAAATCAAAGACCTTTGTTGGTCTTGAGATGATTGTTGATTGGTAGTTGGATTTAGCTTAAAGACACTTGGATTAATAAACATTAATATTATTCCAGAGTTAATCAAGGCTAAAAACAAAACAGAAAATGCTCCTCCGATCATTGGTTTAAAAGCACCAACAAGGAATGGAGTTAGTGGATCAGAATATTTCTTCTTTTGAAATTCTTCAATTCTGATTAAAATACTGATAATGCTACCTAATGTTCCTGCCGAAATAGCTAAACTTAGTTGGAGAAGAAATTCATTATACTTCTCATTTACGGATTGCATTTTGCTATATTGTGCATTCAATTCAGCAAGATTATTATTTAGTGTTGTTAGCTCTGTACTTTTAAATTCAGTATTTTTTTGTGATATTATACTTAACTCTTTAATTTCTTATTTGCTTTGTTTCAATTTATTAACATCATTTTCAGAACTTGAATTTGTGTTTTCTGATTGGTTTTGTTGTTCAGCTTTGTTTTGGATTGCCTCTACCCGGTTATCTGTATATCTCTGGATCTCTTTGATTTCATTTTGTAATGCCTTCTTGTTTATATTTTAATTATTGTTATTATAATAATTAACAACTTCTGAAAAAATCCAAAGTCCGGCAAGAGAAGAAGAAGTATCGCTAGAAGAATTTCTCTTGCAACACACCGATACTCCCAGTTTAAGACCTGCTTGCGATCGCATAATTGAAGCCCGTCAAGCTACGGCTATGCATTGGGTTTTGGTAGCAGGCTCGTTGGTAGATGCGCGATCGCTCTTAGTAAAACGCGCTATCTTGTTTACAGGTCATAATAACCAAGCAGTTTATCGAGGAATTGGCTTTTTGCCTACTGGTGAGAAGTATGGCTTAGTCTTGTTTGAATCATAATAGAACTGAGAGTTTCATCATCAGGATTACTTTATGATGTATCAAACCGACCCGCCGCGATCGCCAAAAGATGTATTGCCGACCATGTATGATCTTCCCAGTGAAGATCCTGAGGAGCCTGGTTTGCCCGATCAGTTTCATTTATTGCAACCTCGTCTGTTAGACGAAACCTTTCGTCCACAGAATTACCCTAGCGACCAGATATTTGTTGCTAGCGATCTGAATCTTTATTATGACCCGCGCCATCCACTGTGGCATAAACGACCAGATTGGTTTGCCGTTTTAGGTGTTTCCCGTCTCTACGAACAACGAGATTTACGCTTAAGTTATGTCGTTTGGCAAGAGGGAGTTCATCCTTTTATTGTGGTTGAGTTGCTGTCTCCAGGTACTGAAAAGGAAGACTTAGGGCAGACATTGCGGGATATCAAGCAACCACCAGGAAAATGGGAAGTATATGAGCAGATTCTGCGTGTTCCTTATTATGTAGTATTTGATCGCTATAAATATGAGTTAAGAGTATTTAAATTAGATGGTGGTCGTTATGCTGAGATAGCACTGTCAGAGCAACGCTTTTGGATACCAGAACTAGAATTAGGATTGGGTGTGTGGCGGGGACGCTATCAAGATGTAGAACAGCCCTGGTTACCCTGGTATGATTGGACAGGCTGCTGGGTATTGACTTCTACAGAACAAGAAAGTCAACGGGCTGAAAAAGAAAAACAACGGGCTGAACGGTTGATTGCACAATTGCGTAGACACGAAGTGGCTTGTCGTTAGACATCGCTCGGCGTTGAACCCGATGTAGATTAGCTTTTTTAGAAATCTAATAGAAAAATTGCACATTTAGAACTCAAAAATTTTGGCTTAATTCCCCACAAGTTTGCTCTTTTGTGAATAATCTGTATAGCCTTGAATATTTTCTGGTTCAAATTGACGCAGTACGCGTGTAGCTTCGCGTATTAAATCCTCATTTCCGGTAACTGCAATTAAGTATTTACCAGCATTCAGACGGTTACGATAAGGTAAAGCATCGCCACTGCTAACTGTTAACCCGACACTTCGACCGATTAAACCAGCGCCCAAAGCACCGCCTATAGCTCCTAAGATCCCAGCAAGAAATTCATTGCCAAATCGAGCAAACTGGGGAAATATTTCAACTTCTGTGAGATGGTTGAAGGCATAACCTGCAACAAATCCAAAGAGTACAAGCCCCCCCAAGAGCCGATTTGATTGTTTGCGGGCTTGCTTGTCGGGATCAATTAGTCCAAATTCATCAGCGCTTAAATAACCATCGCCCAAAATATTGACTTGTGAAGTTGGCAAGCCGGCTTTTTCCAGAGCAGAGTAGGCGGCTTCTACTTGTATTCGATCTGGTAAAACTGCAACAAGGTAATTCATAAGGATTTCCTTTTTAACAAAGTTTTTTTGTGCAAAATTAATCAAACGGCTTAATTACCATCCCAGCTATTCTAGCTTTTTGTGCCACTGCCCATCGTTGCCTTTTTCGTAATCGCGTTTCACAGCACTCCAAGCAACACGAAAGGCACGCTCCTCTCAATACTGCTCGGTTAAGGGAAAATAGGTGGTGGAGTAAAGAATTATTTGTTCGCGTATAATTTACGAGAACAGAAACTGCTAAAAAAGTTGCTTATACCTGAAGGCACTCTCAAAAAAAATTAATTGTCAATTGCTCAGAATATTTAAAAAGTGTTTCGCCTTGGGTATTTTCTAAGGCGATCGCTATGCCTGCGGCAGGCATAGCTACCTGCTTGTCCTGTGCTTCTACCTATAAAGTTTTGTTACTGGAAATGGCGATACCTGCTTGGGGTGACGACTTAACCAGGATTAAGGGTCTTGTCCACTTTTTGCGATCGCAAAAAGTGGATGCTCTCAGTTGAGCGATCGCTAATTGGTATAGTTGCGGAGGGGAAGTCAATCCCATGATTTTAGCATTTAATTTTTTTCGTTCTTTATTTCTGCTAAAATCTTGTCAAGTCTATCGTTTGCGTCCTTAGCAAGTTGAATGCAACGTACACTTGAAACCAAACCTCCAGCAGCAGCAACAGTTCCTTCTGGAATTTTATTTGACAAAATTAGCCCAGCGCCTACAAAGCCAATAAAGAAAGATACTGTGGTGGCAATCAAGGACAGGTTAAAACTGTAACGTGCTTGGCGCAAGCGTTCTTGGGTAATGGATAGTTCGATTGTGGAATGATCACTAGGAGTTGGTTTGTTATTCATGGATTGTGCAGAGGATTTAAATTTCATACTTCTGATCCGTTTGGTTTCATCAACCGCACCCTCAATATTCAGCATCTGCCAATACATAACTTGGCTACGACCTTAAAATCTTAAGATTCAATACTTCTGCTTCTAGTTCATAGTAATGCCAATCAAACTAAGATAGTTTTGGCCTCCTAGTACAGCGTGGCGGAAATAAACAACCCATTCCAAATCAACGAAACGCCTACACTGTATTCATTTTGACTTTTGACTTCCGCCTTGCGGTACTAGTGCATTGCAATACATTTCAGTCAAAGTCAAGTATATTGTAGGTTGGATAGAGCGGAGTGCAAAACATTAAGCTTCGCATAGGTGGAATTTTATTGCTCAATTCAACCTACATGGATATTGATTTTTAGCCTTAACTGAACGGTATTGAATCATTAGCCATCTATGAGATGCCGATCAATTTATTTTTTTAGTAAAGACTCAATAATTATGGCGGCGGCAAACAAACATATTAGAATAATAGTCAATTTTGCCAACAAGTCTGCAATCACAGGTAACAGCATTTGAGTCACACCCCCTAATCCCACAATACTAGAAATAACAAAGGTAATCGCCAAGCCAAATACAAACAGTAGCAGGTATTTTAAAAATCTTGAGGCTAACCGAAATAAGAAGTTATTTTTATTTTCTTGTTGAGTTTTCATACTTATGCTCTCCAAAAATTTGCTAACTTTTTCTATCAATCAATCACCCCTTAAAATATAAGGCAGGAAAAGTTAGATAAACTTTTCCTGCCTTGTAAAAATCACATTTATCATGGCTAGGGGTTGCATATTTTCGACTGTATTTTCTTCATCTTGCTATTGGTTAGTCGTCACAACTATACCTAAGCTTTACTTATTTTTGAGAAGAATATCTAATTATTCTGTTGTTTGCTGATACTTATTCAATTGTGTTAGAATTTGCGCTTCACTTGTAGCGTAATCCGATTTCTTCTCATCCATCAACCAATTTTGTAAATCCTCGTTATTGATGACATATCGATAGTGGGTAGAACCCATGATAGTCACCACAATTTGACCACGCTTAATTCGTTCGCTTTTAACTTCTATGTGACCGAATCCAGTCTCATGCCAACAAGTAAGAAGAATTACCAGCAGCTGAGTCACAATTCTGTCAACTTCATTCGCTTCGCTAGTTTCTCTGGGCATAGTTACGAAACCTTATGCTAGACCAGTGCTAGACTCTCAGTTAAAAATTACAAATGTGTCAACCGTTCAATTGCTAAAAAGAAAGGTGTCACCTTTGTGAACAGGAATCTACCAGGGGATTTGCTTACATGATTGAGTGGGCAGTTTTTAATTGTGTTTTTCCAGGAACCAGGTGTCGTAATATGTGACAACTGTCTCATGTATAGAACTATCTCATGGCTATCCGATTACTGTCAAGCAGTTAAGCGAAAAATTTTATTTGTATGGCTGTAGTGAAATACGCCAGCAGAGTGTAGATTGCTCAAAGCCTTTTGGCTCAAGGCTCCTTAGCAATCAGCACGTTACTATATTCCACATTCCCCATCAATTGAGTATCTCAAAAAATCAAGATTTCCGTACAAGTGACAAGTGTCACAAAAGCTTTTAGATTGTAAGCTATTCTTAGTCACTAAATCGGATGTTAGGTGGAAAGCCGCCAAACGATATGAATCAACAACAGTTGAATGAAACCTTCGATAAACTAACGCCACGTCGCCAAGAGGTGTTGCGTTTAGTTTTGGCTGGGGAGTTAGACGAAGCGATCGCTCAAGTTCTGCTTATTCAGCCAGCGACAGTCAGAAAGTACCTAGAAAGACTATATAGAGCATTTGATGTCACTAAAAAATCCGAATTAGTCACATTATTTGCTAAATACAAACCAGAACTCATCAACGGAACCTCTCATCAGATAGTTCCTGTGGCTGAGAAAAGCTCCTCCAACAGTAAACAAGATTTAGGAGAAGCACCGGATACTGTCACTTTTTACGGACGTACCGAGGAATTAGCTACTCTCCGACAATGGATTGTCAACGAACGGTGTCGGATTGTGGGGTTGCTCGGAATGGGTGGACTCGGAAAAACCGCTTTATCCGTGAAATTAGCGGCACAATTAAAGTCAGATTTTGATTATATTATCTGGCGTAGTCTCCGGGAGGCTCCCAAGTTAGAGACAATACTGAATGGGATCATTAAATTTTTGTCGAATCAAGAAGAAATTAATACTACATGTAATATTCATGAAAAAATCACCCGGCTGCTGGAACACTTGAGGTCTTCCCGTTGTTTATTAATTTTAGATAATTTTGAATCAATCCTGGCGGATGGCTCCCATGCAGAACAATACCGTGATGAATATCAAGACTATAGTATTTTAATTCAGCGGATCGGAGAATTACATCACCAAAGTTGTTTAGTATTTACAAGTCGGATAAAACCGAAAAAAATTGCTCTGCAAGAAGGTGAAAATTTGCTAATTTGTTATTTACCACTCCAAGGTTTAAAAGATTTAGAAGTAATGAAAATCTTGGAGGCTAAAAAGCTTACTGGTACAGACCAGGAAATACAAAAACTAGTAAGATTATACAGTGGTAATCCTTTAGCCTTAAAAATAGTCTCTACTTTTATTCAAGATTTATTTAGCGGAAATGTTTCGGAATTTTTATCTCAAGAAATTACCTTGACACCGTTTGTGGGAATAGAAAGTTTATTAGAGCAGCAATTTACCCATCTGACAGAACTAGAACAAGAAATTATGTACTGGTTGGCAATTAATCGAGAGCCAGTATCTGCTATGGAGTTATTTGAGGATATTACCGAAAAACCGATATATTTTGATGTAATTAATGCCTTAGAAAACCTGAAACGATTCTCATTAATTGAAGCCGTTGATGGTAAATTTACTCTGCAAAATGTCGTACTGGAATATATGACTGGTATTCTGATTCGGCAGGTAAGTAAAGAGCTAAATTCTGGACAGATGCAATTTTTTAATAGATTTGCCTTAGCCAAAGCTACTGCTCAAGACTATGTAAGAAATAGCCAGATGCAATTAATTATTAAACCAATTGCTAAAAATCTTAATGAGTTAGATACAAAACTAGTTAAATTCCTGGAGGAGCAAAAGCAAAAAATTAGGGATTTACCCAAAGGATATCTTGTGGGTAATATTTTAGATTTATTACGCTATCATAACTACAATTTATCTGGGCTTGATTTATCCAATTTCACGGTATGGCAGGCATATTTAAGAGGAGCAGATTTACGTGATGTAAAATTTGTTAATGCAGATTTAAACAAAACACGGTTTACAGAGTCCTTTGGGATTGTTTTAGCAGTGGCGTATAACTCTAAAAAATCGATGATTGCCTTGGGTGATACCAAAAGTGAAATTCGCCTCAGAGATGCTAAAGGTCATCAACTTTTAACTTTAGAAGGGCATACAAATTGGATTAGATCGGTGGCTTTTAGTCCTGATGGAGAAATCTTAGTAAGTGGTAGTGACGATAAAACCGTCAGATTATGGAATACCACAACTGGTCAATTTTTGAGATCGTTACAAGGACATAAAGAAAGAGTCTGGTCAGTAGCATTTAGCCCAGATGGAAAAACAGTAGCTAGTAGTAGCGAAGATAAAACAGTTAGACTATGGAATGTTCATACTGCTGAATGCTGGAAAATTCTCGAAAAACATACTCATTGGGTACGTGGAGTTGCTTTTAGTCCAGATGGCAAAATTTTAGCTAGTGGTAGTAGTGACAGAACAGTAATTTTGTGGGATGCACACACGGGAAATTACATAAGAACTCTGGAAGGACAACATACAGCGCGGGTACGTACAGTTGCCTTTAGTTCTGATGGTAAGATTTTAGCCAGTGGTAGTGATGACCATACCATTAGGCTCTGGGATATTCATAGCGGCAAGTATCTCCAAACTTTACCAGGACATACGCAAAGAGTGCGATCGCTAGCATTTAGCCCAGAACCAAATTCTCGCATTTTGGCTAGTGCCAGTGAAGACCATAAGGTAATTTTGTGGGATATTGATGCTAACAAACGCTACCGGACTTTATCAGAACATACAGAAAAAGTTTGGTCTGTTACCTTTACCGATCCTGAAGGTAAAACTTTAATCAGTAGTAGCGATGACAAAACTGTGAAATTTTGGGATACTCATACAGGTGAATGTCTCAAAACTCTTCAAGGTTACACAGATTGGGCTTGGTCTCTAGTTTTTCATCCCAGTAGTAACATCTTAATTAGTGGCAATGACGATAAAACTATTAAACTCTGGAACTTAGATACAGGTGAAAGTAAATCTTTGGTAGGGCATACCAATAGAATACGCGCAGTTGCCTTGAGTCCTGACAGTAGTATGATTGCCAGTGGTAGTGACGACCAAACTATCAGATTATGGGATACTCAAACTGGTCAACATCGCAAAACTTTAGTAGACCATTTTGATCGCATTTTGACTGTGGCTTTTAGTCCAGATGGTCGTTATTTAGCCAGTGGTGGCGATGACAAAATATTAAGAATATGGAATATTCACTCAGGTGAATATCGCCAAACTCAAGAGAATCATAAAAACTGGCTCTGGTCTGTAACTTTTAGTCCAGATAGCAGCATCTTAGCTAGTGGTAGCGAAGACTGCACAATCAAATTGTGGGATGTAGATACAGGTAAATGCCTTAACACTCTCTTTGGTCATGATGGATGGGTGCGGTCTGTACGTTTTAGTCCAGATGGTAATACCCTTGTGAGTGGTAGCGAAGACCACACGATTAAGCTCTGGGATGTAACTACAGGTAAGTGTATCCAAACCTTGAAAGGAGAAACTGGTTGGGTGCGGACTGTGGCTTTTAGCCCTAAAGGTCGTTTTGTGGCAAGTGCAGGGGGAAACCCAATCATTGAAATTTGGGATATCAAAACCGCTAAACTCTACCAAACTTTGACCGGACATCAAGAAAGAATCTGGTCTGTAGTCTTTAGTGCTGATGGTCAAACTCTTGCTAGTAGTAGTGAAGATGGCACTATTATACTTTGGGATACAGAAACAGGAGAGTTGAAAAAAACACTCAGGTCTCCCAGACTCTGTGAAGGGATGGATATCACAGGTGCAGTGAATCTCACAGAAGCTCAAATTAAAACTTTAAAAACCCTAGGAGCAAAGAAAAACGATGAGTAGAAGGTCTCGAAAGGCGTTGATTGGCATTACAACCTACGGTCGGCAAGAAGCATTACCGTTTTCTTTGCCAAGTGTTTATATAGATGCAGTCCGCGCCGCAGGTGGTACTCCTATATTATTACCACCCGGTGAAACTGACCCGGCGATATTATTAGAGCCTTTGGATGGTTTAATCATATCCGGTGGTGGAGACATTAACCCTGTGTGGTATGAAGGTTTAGATCACCCCAGTATTTATTCTATAGATAGCGATCGCGATGCTTTTGAATTGCAATTAGCCAAATATGCTATGCAACATCATTTACCTGTGTTAGGTATCTGCCGAGGTTTACAAATTCTCATCGTTGCTTCTGGCGGTACTCTCATTCCCCACGTCCCAGAGGTTTATGGTAATTCAGTATTACATCGGATAGATCCTGAACCTGGAAAGCGTTTACCCACAGAACATTTAGTCAAAATAAATGGAGAAAGCCGTCTAGCTAAGTTTGTTCAGAATACTCACATATCGGTAGTTTCTTGGCATCACCAAGCAGTACACAAAGTCCCAGATGGTTGGCGTGTTGTAGCCCATGCCCCAGAAGATGGGGTAATTGAAGCAGTGGAACATGAACATCACCCTTGGGCAATTGGTGTGCAATGGCATCCAGAGCTTTCAGTTAACGATCCCCATCATGAAAGAATTTTTCAAGCTTTTGTTCAAGCCACATATATTGAACAAAATTTATTAACAGCGCAATACCTTAGCCAAAAAAAGAGTATGAAGAGATAGGGCTGCCGTAGTAGAGTTA
>JAHCSU010000095.1 GCA_023522315.1 Nostoc sp. CCCryo 231-06 | reverse complement strand
GAGGGATTTAGGGTGAGGGCAAAAACTACGGTTCTCAACATAGATGAGGTTTAGCAAGTTGGGAAATACGGGTAAATTAGGGGCACAGGAGAATAATTCGTAACCAATGCCCAATGCCCATTAATTATGATTAACTTTCCAATTTGCTAGATCAGTTAAAGAGCGATCGCGGTAACGTCCATAACGCTCTTGCTTACTTTTGATTTTCGCACCCAATTCGGGAAAAATCCCAAAGTTGGGCGGCATTGGTTGGAAATGCTTCGGCGAGGCAGAACTAATAAATTCCAATAACGCACCCATCATTGTTGTTGGTGGTAAAACCAAAGCTTCTTTACCCAAAGCTAACCGCGCTGCATTAATTCCCGCCAAGCAGCCACCCGCAGCCGCAGCAGTGTAGCCTTCAGTACCAATCAATTGTCCAGCAGCTAACAAAGTTGGACGTTCTTTAAATTGCAGAGTCGGATGCATCAGTTGAGGAGCATTAACAAAAGTGTTGCGGTGCATTACTCCCAGCCGCACAAACTCCGCCTTTTCCAAACTGGGAATTAGCTGAAATATGCGCTTTTGCTCACCCCAACGCAGATTAGTTTGGAATCCTACCATATTCCACAGTTGACCGGCTTTGTCTTCTTGTCGTAACTGCACCACAGCATAAGGGCGTTCCCCTGTGCGGGTATCTGACAATCCCACTGGTTTTAGGGGGCCATAGCGCATGGTATCTTCCCCACGCTGTGCTAGTTCTTCAATGGGTAAACAAGCTTCAAAAAATTTCGCAGTTTCCCGTTCAAAACCCTTGAGTTCTGTTTGTTCAGCAATACATAGTTCTTCTCGAAACCTTAAATACTGCTCTTTGTTCATTGGGCAGTTGAGATAAGCCGCTTCACCTTTATCATAACGTGATGCCATAAAAGCAACGTCACGGTTAATCGATTCTCCTACAATAATCGGACTAGCGGCATCAAAAAAGCTCAGGTATTCCATCCCGGTAAAGCGGCGCAAATCTTCTGCCAAATCGGGACTCGTTAAAGGCCCGGTTGCCAAAACCACAATTCCTTCGGGAATCGCAGACACTTCACCCCGGCGAAATTCAATTAAAGGATGATGTGCTAAAGTTTGAGTCAAGTCTTGGCCAAATTGTCCCCTGTCTACTGCCAGCGCCCCACCCGCAGGTACGGCGTGTTCATCAGCTTTCGAGATGACGATAGAACCTAGTTGGCGTAACTCTTCGTGCAATAATCCAGCTGCGCGATCGCTTGCCATTGCCCCAAAGGAATTACTACACACTAATTCTGCCAAATGTTCTGTATGATGAGCAGGGCTGAAGCGTTTTGGACGCATTTCATGGAGAATTACTGGCACTCCAGCTTGGGCTATTTGCCATGCTGCTTCTGTCCCAGCTAGTCCACCTCCAATTACTTGTATCGGTTGTTGTTCCATAGTTAAATTTTTAGTTCCTATATTATTGAGTCATCAGCTAAAACTGATAAGATGATTTTGAATTTTGGATAGTGAAGCATTAACTTTAGCAGCATTTACAAATTATCTGTGTTAATTCCCTTATCTTTGAGTTTAGCTAACAATTCTTGATAGCGATCGCGCTCTTTTTCTAATTCTTGCAAAGCCACTTCCTTTTCTTCTAAAGCAGCTTCCTTTGCTTGTAAAGCCGCTTCCTTTGCTTGGCGTTCTTGTTCCCGTAACTGGTCAATTTCTACCGGGCTTAAAAACTTGTTTCCGGTGGGAGAAAACATTTCCAGGGTATCCGATGTTATTTGAAAACGGATTCCCAAACGCGGACTTACCCAGCCATTCATCTCTTCTATGACTTCAAAACGATCCCCAGAACTGAGCAAGCCGTTTAAATCGTTCTTATCCGGGTCATAAATATAATATTCTTCCACACCATAACGCTGGTAAAACTGCAATTTTTTGGTCATTTCTTTGAGGGTGTTACCTGGCGAGAGAATTTCAAATACTACCTGTGGGGGTATATTATCTTCATTCCACTGTAAATAAGAACCCCGTTTTCCTTTTGGTCTGCCAAAGACTACCATCGTATCGGGCGCTTGTTTAATATTGGGGTTTCCTTGAACTGGATACCAAAACAAATCTCCGGCGATAAATACATCAGCCGACGATGCAAATAAGATTTCTAAATTTTCTTTAATTTTGACAATCCATGCAAATTGTTCTGTATTATCCGCCATTGGCTGTCCGTCGCTTTCCGGGTAGATGACTTCAATTGTGGTTTCTGGTGTGACTTGTTGTACCATTGCTGCACCTCCAAGTATGGGGTTTTTAGCTGATATTTATAGTTTAGATAAGGTTGGATGCGTAGACGCATACTCATACTCCTACGGGGATCTTGCTACGCAAAGCGTCTCCTTGGCGCACAGCCTCTCGTAGAGAAGAGTTGCGGCTTGTCGCCAGACATCGCTTGTCTGAACTTATTCATTTAGAGGCGTTTCCCGTAATGCTTGCTGGACTTTTGTAATATCCAAATATAATGCCTGTGCTATCTGTTCCACACTTAAACCGAGTGCTAGCAGTTTAGGTACAGCTTCTAATTTTGCCTCAAAACGACCTTCTTGTTTACCTTCTTGATAAACCTGTGTTTGCTTTAACTCACTTAACCCAAACATTGACTCTATCTCCTCTCGATACTATTCATTTAGAGGCGTTTCCTGTACTGCTTCCTGGACTTGTGCAATATCCAAATCTAACGCCTGTGCTATCTGTTCCACACTTAAACCCAGTGCTAGCAGTTTAGGTACAGCTTCTAACTTTGCCTCAAAACGACCTTCTTGTTTACCTTCTTGTTTACCTTCTTGTTTAGCTTCTTGATAAACCCGTGTTTGCTTTAACTCACTTAACCCAAACATCGCCTCTATCTCCTCTCGACTTATGTTAGGAAATTTATAAACCAGGATTGTCTCTATTAATTCTAGTAATTGTTTTTGTGGCAGTTGCAAATTTACCGCTTGTTTGGTACGGTTGATTAGTTCTCTGGCGGTAGTAATAGTTGTATCTTCATTTTCAATTACTAATTTTATGGTAGCAATCCCTATGGGAAGTGATGCTGCTTCTCCTAATTCATCCAAATAAATTTGCGTTACACGTTGATTAGTAAAAAACTCGTGACAATCTTTTGTGTCTCCTGTATCAATACTCCTAGTAGGATAAATCACCACTCCTCGCCAAGAATTTTTAGATTTATTTTGCCGCAAATAGAGAAATGCTTCCGAAACTAGGCGCAAATAAATATCTGAATCTGGTTGAAATTGAACTTCAACGAAATAAATTGGATTTGCTTCGTCTTGAGTGGGAAGAAATACACCATCTATTCTAAAGGCAGTTTGTTTGATTTCAACTGAAGAGAATTGATAGGTATTTGCAGTCTCAGGAGGATTGCCAATCAGTTCAAAGAAGATACTGGGAAATTCTTGAAATAGGCGATAAAAGATGCTGTCAGTTTTCACTCTTGATGTTATGGCACAGTTTTGAACTTTAGCAATTTTATAATGTGCAGCTCTGTGATTGCCTAAATTATCCCATAAGGAAAACTAGCTATTCGGCAGCGTCTTGTATTCTTTGATAATAAAGTCCATGCTTCTGAAAACTGTTATGGAAATTTCCGATCGCGCACTTCCACAGCATAATCTTGCACGGCTTTGGTAATCGTCTCCCGCAAGTTGGTATAAACTTTGGCGAATGGTGGATGTTTCTCAGCAAGTCCGAGGACATCAGAGGTAACTAAAACTTGTCCATCACAGTGAGTTCCCGCACCGATACCAATTGTAGGAATGCTCAATTTTTGTGTAATCTGCATTGCCAAATCTGCGGGGATATGCTCTAAAACTAGGGAAAATACACCAGCTTGTTCCAGAGCGATCGCTTCTTGTAGAATCCTCTCACCCGCTTCTTGCGTTTTCCCTTGTTGTCGCAAACCGAGTTGATGTACCGATTGTGGTGTCAAACCTACATGACCCATTACCGGAATTCCAGCTTGTACCAAACGAGCAATAGTTTCTGCGATCGCTGGATAGCCACCTTCCAATTTTACCGCTTGAGCGCCCGTTTCCTTCAGCACCCGCCCAGCTGAGTGCATCGCTTGCTGGAGACTTTCTTGATAGGTCAAAAATGGTAAATCTACAACTACTAATGCGCGTTTAACTCCTCGACGCACAGATTTGGCGTGGTATATCATCTCATCCAAAGTTATTGGCAGTGTTGTTTCATACCCTAGAACTACTGCCATAGAGTCACCCACAAGGATTAAGTCTACACCAGCTGCATCGAGGAGTTGAGCGATCGTATAATCCCAGGCGGTCAACGCCACAATTGAACGTCCCTGTTGTTTCCATTGAATTAATTGCTGGGTAGTGATTGCCATTTTCCTAAGTGGGGAGTGGGGAGTAGGGAGTAGGGAGTGGGGATTAGGGAATTTCACCACCCCCCATTCCCTCATTTAACAGCGCGACTGAAAGCAATATGGGGTTTTGCACTACTGGTTTTGGGCATTAACCAAGCTAGACCTTCACTAGTGCCGATCCATAATTTATTAGCTATGTCAGGTGCAAGGGCAAGAACCCGACTAGAAGGAAGTCCAGCAACTTCTGCATCTAACACAGCTCCTGTATTTGGATTCAATCGTAACAAACCATTGTTAGTCCCGACCCAGACACTACCATCTTTAGCAAAACGTACTGCCGTCACATCACGCCCACGCAGGCGAGTTACAGACCGCAACACTGCACCAGTTTTTGGGTTAATAACTAGCAAATTATTCGGCATTCCTGCCCAGATTAATCCTTCTGGACTGATAGCTAAAGCTTGGACAGTCGTCCCTGGTAAATCGGCTATCCGCTTCATAATCGAAGCACTAGCAGTATTTACCCGCACTAATCCATCAAGTGTACCAACCCACAGTTGACCTTCAGCATCTAAAGTCAGGGTGTTGGCGCTGACACCAGGCAGATTTTTTAATGTTGTCATAATCAAGCCTTGGTCGGGACTAATTAGAGCTAAACCACTATCCGTTCCAGTCCACAAATAACCCCGTTTGTCAAGTAACAATGACAACACCCTTTTAGAAGGCAAAAATAAATTCTGCGCGGTGATTTCGCTAGTACGGGGGTCTACTCGGAACAGTCCATCATAACTTCCTACCCATAAACGTCCTACTTTGTCTTGAGCTAAAGCACCAATGGCAACATTCGGTAAACTAACACGAGAAATAATCTTGCCGGTTTTAGGATCAATCCGCGATAGTCCCCGCCAAGAACCTACCCAAAGATTGCCTGTAACATCTCCCAGTAAATTACCGACACGATAATCAGTTTTTGGCGAATTTTCTTGCACTCCTCGCTCGTCGGGCAAAGGTTCTACTCGCGGTGGCGGTGCAGAAGGTGGGTAAGCAGGAGTTAGATCAGATGAATTAATATCAGGGGTTTTTTGTGCCCATCCTATACTTGGCAAAGCTATCAACCCCAGCAAGATAGAAGTAGTCAATAAACTAGTACGCTTGCAAAACAATACCACGGTGACATTTCCTTAGGAGACAGTACCCATAGCCATTACCTAAACTGGCTTCGGGTTAGTTCCAGTGTTCCCCTAGCCGGGATTTTTTAAACGTCATCTGGAATTTTTCTCAAATTTTATAGGGATTGGGCATTGGGGAAATAATTCTTATAACTCTTAACTCCTAACTCCTAACTCCTAACTCCTAACTCCTAACTCCTAACTCCTAACTC
>JAHCSU010000094.1 GCA_023522315.1 Nostoc sp. CCCryo 231-06 | reverse complement strand
GCAAACACAATAGAATGATTCAAACCTTACGTAAACTAGTTACATTCGATGAATTCGTTGCTAAATACCCTGACAACACTGGAAAACGTTATGAATTACATGATGGAGTAATAGTCGAAATGTCCCAACCAACAGGCGATCATGAAGAGGTAGTTGGATTTTTAGCCTTTGAAATTACTAGAGAGTGTATTCGTTTAAATCTCCCCTATTTCATACCCAAAACAGCATTAGTCAAACCGCCTGAAAATGAATCTGCTTACTCACCAGATGTGCTGATATTAAATCGCCCTAATTTAGTAAACGAACCTGTGTGGAAGAAAGAATCTACTGTAAGTCAAGCGGAATCAATACCCTTAGTAGTTGAGGTAGTGAGTAGCAATTGGCGTGATGATTATTTAAAAAAAGCTGCTGACTATGAAGCTATGGGCATCCCAGAGTACTGGATTGTAGACTACGCTGCTTTAGGCGGTAGGCGATTTATTGGCAATCCCAAACAACCAACTGTCTCGATTTACACTTTAATTGAGGGAGAATACCAAGTCAGCCAGTTTCAAGGTAGCGATGCCTGCGGCGGTAAACTACGCATTATCTCACCTCTTTTCCCCGAATTAAATTTAACCGCCGAACAGATTTTTCAAGCTGGTGGATACCCTGTATAACCTTGACAGTATTAGAAAAGAGCGATTTCCGTTACAGACGAAATTTGTTGTCGCAGATTCTTCAGTAAATCTAGAGTTTTTTCGTAGGCAACTCTCTTTCCTTGGTTTTCAAAGTACTCAGATGCTTTTTGTAAATCAGCGATCGCTCCTAAATGATATCCTAAGCGATATTCAGCTATTCCCCGATTAACATAAGCTTGGGCATTACTGGGGTTAAGTCTGATAACTTGGGAAAAATCACGCACTGCACCAAAGTTATCTCCATTTCGTCCGCAAGCACAAGCTCGGTTAAAGTAGGCTCTATAATCGTTAGCATTGAGACGAATTGCTAGATTAAAGTCGAGCATAGCTGCTTGGGTATCTTGCAAGGCAAAATGCGCTAAACCTCTGTCATTGTAGATATCTGCAAGTAATAAGGTGCTGATTCTCTTAATTTGAGTTAAAGCTAAATTAAAGTCAAGAATTGCCTCCGAGTCTTTCCCATCCCCAGCACGGGCTAGCCCTCGGTTGTAGTAAGCTCGAAAATCGGATGGTTTAAGTGCGATCGCTCGATTAAGATCGAGAATGGCAGCAGGATAATCCCCTTGTCTGTAGTGTGTTACTCCCCGGTTCAGATAAGCCTCAGAGTTATCCGGTGCAAGATTTATGGCTTGAGTACAATCTGTAACAGCTTGATGGTAATCTTGTAATTGGAGATAAGCCAGACAGCGATCGCTATAAGCTACAGCAAAATCTTTCTCAACTTCAATCGCCTGGTTAAAATTCTCTATAGCTTCCTGGTAATTACCCTGCCGCATCTTATCTACGCCTAATTCCAAGAAATCAGTCCCTGTAATTTGCGTGATAGATATAGGTGATGAATGTGCGGATAGAGTCAAAAAAATGAGAGGTAAAGCAATAACTGCACTGAGAAATAATCGCCACAAATAACTCATAATACCAAATGAGGATAGGGAGTATTGTTTGATATTCTTGGAACAGTCTTTTTGTCAAGACCTTAATCCAAAATTCAAAATCTAAAATCCAAAATTGGTAAAAGCATCCTATTTGACAATTTCGGCAACCTTAAAATTAGCGGGACAAAAAGCCCCGCAAATTGTTAATTATTGAAGTTAGATTTTAGTCTACTTCCAGTCCTTATCTGCTTGTGAAAGCACATAAGCGGTTACATCTTCAATCTGGTTAGCTTTTAAACGACTACCGAAAGCAGGCATAGCATTTTTACCTTTTGTAACTTGGGCGATTATCGCCTCTTCTGAATACATACCATACTTTTCTAAAGCGTCTTTCTTCAGGCTTTTGGCAGCATTAACCAGATTTTTCCCTCCCGCATGACAAGAGGCACAATTAGCACTAAATACTTTAGCTCCACTAACAGCATCCCCTGCCAAAGCTGGACTACTGAAGGCAAAGGTGAAGATTGCTATGCCTAACAGCATCACTGTAATAATTTTTTTCATTTCGTGTTTTCTCTCTGCAATAACGGCTTATTCGCTGCGATATCCTCCATAATTGTCAGTTTATGTGCTGCTATAGTCAAATGACAAGCTGTCAAACTTCGCTATCAAGTTTTTTAATTTTGAATATTCGGGGTTTGTAGTAAGCACAAAGCGTGCTTATACCAATTTCTATAAAGATGCACCTAATATTTATTAAATGTAGACGCACAGTGGCAAACCACAGGCTAACGCCAAGTACGCTAAGTGAGAAGGGGTAATTATTAAGTGCAAGCTTACTGAAAATTGGTATTAGATAATAAAGACTAAAGTCCTTACTACGAACTTGCTTACCGCTATTATTACGAATTAGGCTAGCTAGGTAGAAGCGTCATTATCAATTGTGAATTCTTTTAACAGATCCTAACTGAGTAAGTGCATCTTCTGTAACACGACAAATTCGCCAATCATCTAATATAGATGCTCCCATACTACGGTAGAATTCTTGGGCTGATTCGTTCCAATCCAGCACACTCCATTCTAACCGCCCACAATCACGTTCTACAGCTATCTGAGCTAATTTAGTTAACAGAGCCTTACCAATACCTTGCCTACGATATTCTGGTAAAACAAATAAGTCTTCCAGATAAATTCCTGGCTTAGTCAGAAATGTTGAATAATTATGAAAAAATAGGGCAAAACCAACAGCTTGTCCCGCAGATTCTGCTAAAATCGCTTCTATATATTTGTGCGATCCAAATAAATGCTCTTTAAGTTCCAGAGCATTGCCAGTGACAGCGTGAGATAATTTTTCATACTCAGCCAGCCCCTGAATTAATTTAAACAGTACGCTGTAATCAGTTGGTTCAGCAAAACGCACAATCAAATTGCTATGCAAAGTCATTAGTCTATAGTCTATAGTTCATAGTCCATAGTCTATAGGTAACTGTGCAAGTTTTTTTGACTAATGATTAAAGAAAAGCCGAAAAAAGGTACAAAACGCCCTGTTTTTGCAATTTGCAATAGGTGAAGCTCAAGAAATAAATATACATATACAAGCTGGGCTTCATTCATTAGGCATCTGGATTTAATAAAGAGCAAGTTTTGTAAGGTGTGTTAAGGGCATTTGTCCTAACGCACCTAAAATCTAGGATGGTGCGTTATCGCGTAACATAACGCACCCTACTAGATTTAAAGTTTTGCACTTTATTTGATCCATGTTCGTTAATGAAGCTAATCTATCTTCGTAGATGTAATTAAATCAACCAACCTTTTAAACGTTTGGCTATGTGGGGACGGCGCAATTTTCGCATGGCTTTGCTTTGAATTTGTCGCACTCGCTCACGAGAAAGATTGAACATGTTGCCAACTTCTTCTAAGGTACAGGGTTCGCTGGTTGTTAAACCATAGCGCAGAGAAATTACATCTTTCTCCCGTGGAGTTAACACGTCACCCAAGACTTCCCAAATCTCCTGACGCATCATGTTTTCATTCATTTTTGCTTCTGGAGACAGGTTATCTTCATCTTCTAGCAAATCCATCAATTCCGTGTCTTCTTCTTTACCGACGCGGTGGTTGAGAGAAAGTGCTTGACGCCTTAGTTGTTGTAGCTGGCGTAGTTGTTGTACACTAATTTCTAAAGCTTCTGCCATTTCTCCTTCAGTAGGATTACGACAAAGTTTTTGTTTGAGTTCTCGTTGGGCTTTTTTCAGCTTGTTAAGCTTTTCAACAATATGAATAGGTAGCCGGATTGTCCGCGCATCGTTAGCTATAGCCCTGGTAATCGCTTGTCTAATCCACCAATAGGCGTAAGTAGAAAATTTATATCCTTTATCTGGATCAAACTTTTCTGTAGCCCGATTTAAACCCATTGCTCCTTCTTGAATTAAATCCAGGAAAGGCACTCCCCGATTCAGGTATCGTTTAGCAATAGAAACTACCAATCTCAGATTCGAGCGAATCATTTTGCGTTTCGCTACTCTACCTTGATACAAGCGACTTTCTAATTGCTTTTCGGTCATTTCTAGCTCGGAAGCCACCTCTACCTTGCTAGCTTCCTGTCCCAGTTTTAATTCTAAGGCTGCTTGTAATTCCCTAACTTCTTCTAGAAACCTAACTCGCCGCGCTAACTCTACCTCTTCATCAGCTTTTAGAAGCGGATAACGCGCCATCTCTTTAAAAAACGCACCGACGGCATCATCATGCTCGGTTTTATTGTATCCCGAAGGACGGGCCGCAGCCATATCATCCCCGTCGCGTTCGTCTGATTCCAGATTTTCTACTACAATTGGAGGCTCTTCATCTGCCACTGCTTCCAAAATATCGAGTAATGGTTCTTCAATATCAGCAGTATTCTCCAGTATTTCCATTTTTCCCAATTCAGCAATATTCATAGTTTCCTTTAGGGATTGTTACTTTGTTTGGTACATAATTTAGTTACAGCTACTCGTTTGAGGCTTGGTAGTTTTCCCTAAGAGACGAATGCACCCGTTTATATAGCGAAATTCAGGCTTATGCTAATTTTTCTTCAGGAATGAAAATCGGCATCTACCTAACACATATACGTTACAGTTAGATACAACCTATAACTAAACTGGCCTTCGCACCCAACAAAACTTTTTTCTCAGGCTCCTAACAAATTATATTCTTCATTTTTTTCTTAATTACCAAATATGTCAAACCCCCTCAAACTTTCTCAACCTTAACAAACATAGAAATCTTAGCTAACCATCCAAATATCTTAAACTTTCATATATTTTTATAAATATTTTTAATGTTTATCCGTTGGAAATCACTGGATAAATTAAGAACTTGGTGCTGGAGTTATGCATTCCTGATTTCAATTTATCCAGATGAGAGAAATTATAATAATGGCAGCTTAATTTCAAGATATTCTTATTTGTATAAAAGCATCTCATATACAGAAAGGGTTGAATATCTATCGATAGGCGGAAAAAGGCTACTCCCTATTTAGTAGATAGAGCAACTGTTGCAGAAAGGGCTGACATGCTTTTATTTGTATAGTGGGCACCAAATATTTATTGCATGTATAGTTGATACGAATTTGTCTAGTAGATTACATAAGAGGAAACTTATCAAGTATTATGAAGGATAACAGTATTGGGAAATACCATTTAAGTCTAAAAAAATAAAAAATTAGACTTAATTAAGCTAGGTTATTTTTAACCAGCTATGTGAGGTAAATATCTAACTATAAAGTCACAAACTATGTATATTAATGACGTAAAACTATCTCCTTTATTAGTATCTGAACCTAGTCAATCATACCAGTCAGGTATAACTGTTAATGGGTGGGTTGAAGTACTGGTAGACTGTCCCGGAAGTACAGGACTATTTACTTATCGATTGCCACCCCAGTTAGAAATAAAACCAGGGGATATTTTGAGCGTGCCATTTGGGGCACAACAATTAGGAGCGATCGCAATTCGGTTATTGGCACAACCAAATGTTGATTTACCACCAGAAAAAATCCGGGAAGTAGAAGATATAGTCAGCGTTGGATTTTTCCCAAGTGCTTATTGGGAATTACTCAATCGAGTCGCTGCATATTACTATACACCTCTAATTCAAGTGATCCGGGTTGCTCTGCCACCAGGGTTGCTGGGGCGATCGCAGCGTCGTATCCGCCTTGTTGGAGGTAGAGGGGCAGGGGGCACACTTCGGCTGCGCTCAGTGACCAGGGGAGAGGGGGCAGGGGGAAGTAGTTATTTGCTGGCATCTCCTGATCCTTTAGCTTTTTTGACTCCAACTGCGCGGCAAGTTTGGGAACTTTTGCAAGCGCAGTCGGCGGGGGACTACAGTTTCGTTTACCTTCAGCAAAAAGTTAAATCTGCCTATCGGGGAATTCGGGAGTTGCTGCGATTCGGTTTAGTAGAAAGCTACTTAGAACCGCCGCGATTAACTCGACCAAAACTGCAAAAAGCAGTCACGCTCACAGGTACAATAGATCACGACTTAACTACTCGCCAGCGAGAGATTTTAGAAGTGCTGCGGCGGCATAATGGCGAGTTGTGGCAAAATGAATTACTACAAATTTGTAATGCTAGTTCTTCTATCCTCAAGACATTGACACAAAAGGGTTACATCGTCATCGAAGAACGGGAAGTATTGCGAACCGAACAGGGGCCAGCATTAACAGGCGATGGGGCTAAATCTTTAACTGTTGCTCAAGCTAGCGCCTTAGAAACAATCCAGACACTAGATGGGTTTGCTGAAGTTTTATTGCATGGAGTGACAGGTTCAGGAAAAACAGAAGTATATTTGCAAGCGATCGCACCCCTCCTCAAAGTCGGCAAATCCGCCCTTGTTTTAGTTCCAGAAATTGGACTCACACCCCAGCTAACTGATCGTTTTCGCGCCCGTTTTGGTAATAAAGTCAGCGTCTATCACAGCGCCCTCTCCGATGGTGAACGTTACGACACTTGGCGACAAATGCTCACAGGAGAACCTCAAGTTGTCATTGGTACGCGCAGCGCCGTTTTCGCCCCTTTGCCCAACTTGGGTTTAATCATTTTAGATGAAGAACACGACAGCAGTTTTAAACAAGACTCACCCATACCCACCTACCACGCCCGTACCGTTGCCCAATGGCGAGCAGAATTAGAAAATTGCCCCTTGCTGTTGGGTTCCGCTACGCCTTCATTGGAGAGTTGGGTAAGCGTCGGAACCTCACCCCCTAGCCCCCTCTCCGCAAGCAGAGAGGGGGGACAAGAGAGAGATATTAACTCATCGCTTTTAAATCAGAAGTCGGGAGGGAGGAGTTATTACTTAAGTTTGCCCGAACGCATCAATTCCCGCCCTTTACCGCCAGTGGAAATAGTCGATATGCGGCAAGAGTTGCAGCAGGGAAATCGTTCTATATTTAGTAGATCGCTGCAAGAAGCTTTGCAACAGTTGCAAGAGAGAAAACAGCAGGGAATTTTATTTATCCATCGGCGGGGACACAGTACTTTTGTATCTTGCCGGAGTTGTGGATATGTGTTGGAATGTCCACACTGTGACGTGTCGTTAGCGTATCACCACACCGAAGAAAAAGCGCCAGAATTATTGCGCTGCCATTATTGTAATTATGCGCGATCGCATCCCAAATTCTGCCCTGATTGTAGTTCCCCTTACCTAAAATTTTTCGGTAGCGGTACTCAGCGAGTAACGCAGGAACTAGCGCGACAGTTCCCAGAGTTACGCTTGATTCGTTTTGATAGCGATACCACCCGCAACAAAGGCTCACACCGTACCCTACTCACCCAGTTTGCCAACGGCGAAGCAGATTTATTAGTAGGTACGCAAATGCTCACCAAAGGTTTAGATTTACCCCAAGTGACACTTGTGGGCGTTGTCGCTGCCGATGGATTGCTAAATTTATCAGATTATCGCGCCAGTGAACGGGCATTTCAAACCTTGACTCAAGTCGCTGGACGTGCTGGTAGAGGCGAAGATCCGGGGAGGGTGATTGTACAAACTTATACTACAGAGCATCAGGTAATTGCAGCAGTGCGATCGCACGATTATCACTCTTTCTCTCAAGCTGAATTAGAACAACGTCAAGCCCTCAATTATCCCCCTTATGGGCGGTTAATTTTATTGCGCTTAAGTAGTCTCGATCCCATTCAAGTGCAAAATACCGCGCAAATAATTGCCACAACCTTGAGTACAGAAGAAGAATTTGAGATATTAGGCCCAGCACCAGCAAGTATTTTGCGGGTAGCTAATCGTTATCGTTGGCAGATATTGATTAAATTTGCCCCCGATGCATTACCACAATTGCCAGATTGGGAAGAAGTGCGATCGCTTTGTCCTTCGTCTGTGAGTTTAACTATTGATGTAGACCCATTAAATATTATGTGATCGTAAACTGCGTATATAATTACGCATAAAAATCTTTTTTCCTATTCCCCAGAATTAGGTGATTTTGATGTTTCTCTCAAACGTAGTAATTGAGTCGATCTATGTATTATCAACCCTCAGATAGATGAAGTAAATTGAAGTATCATATAATAACAAAGTTCAGGCATATATTAAAAGAATCTTTCATGATTTGCTGCTAAAGTTACTTGCATATTGACACCACAAACAAAAATGAACTTTGCCAGCAGCAGTTTACGGTTTACGATGATACTTTTAAAGATTTATTACTTTTTACGTAATCATACTGGACAAAGTTAATAATTTAGATAGTTCCCTTAAAATTCATATTTGCTGTTAATGTTAATTGCATATTGACAGTATAGACAAAAATAAAATTTGCCAGCAGTAGTTAACGATTTACGGTAATAACTTTGAAGATTTATTGCTTTTTACGTAATCATACTGCACCAAATTGATGAGTTAGGAAGTCCCCTGAAAAAACAAGTTCAATAATCACGTAATTTCAAGCATTTGCTAAATAATTTTTACATAGTCTGGAGGATAGGTTATGGTTTCTCCACCAGCTTCAACTCAGGCAATAAAAATACAGTTTTTTCAACAAAAGTAGAAGTTCGTTCGCGCAGCCTCTCGTAGAGGAGAAAGAGCAGAAGGAAGGATTTCTATCAAGAGCGCTTATAAATTCTGACGACCCGAAGGCAGCAAGAGTCTGAGTCCCCCACTAAAAAATGCAGCTTTGGTAGTCCATTGCTGCGGGGAGTTTTTTCCGATCTTACTTTTCTCCAAATAGAGGCGTGACTTTTGACTTTTTCACGCTTGGTGGTGAAGTTTTTTCATTGAGACTGCCTTGTTCACTAACAGAATAGTGTGCGCTCTAGCGTTGGTGAGTGGAGCGATCAAATTAAGAGTAACCAGACAAGCGAGCAAAAGAATGGTTTATCTGGGCCTTGCGGTCATCATGTTCGTTTCTGGACAGAAAAGGATCGCCAGGAATAATCATTGCAGATACTTAGCCCTTGTCAATGGACTACTCACGTATCAACTACGACTACAACGGCAAGGTATATATGATTTACAACATCAGACCTAAAATATTGGTATTAGCAATTGCTCAAGCGATTAATTTTCAACCAAATAACGCTCCTGTAGCATCTGGGTATATTAAAGACACTAGTCAAGCCTACAGTGATACTCGAAACTTTGGTTGGGTGCATGAAGATAGCTTTGCTAAAGGTGCTAAAAATAGCAAACTCAACTATATTGCGATCGCAGTGGCTAACCGTCCCTCGGTCAGAACGAGCAATCCTACTGATAATCAGAGAAATGTGTCGCCAGATATCTCGATTACAGCAGACGTGAATCTCCCCAACAGTGGGATTGCCCTTGATACCCTTTCAGCTTCAACTATCAAACTGATCGATAGCAGCACTAATACACAAGTCGCTGCCAACTACAACACTTCGGGTGGTGGAGATGTGATTGTAGTGTCCCCGATAAATCATCTCAAGAATAATAGCAAATATCTGTTACAAATCACCGATGGAGTAAAAGACAGTAATGGTGCTGCATTCTTACCCTATAGCATCAGTTTCACAACAAACACCTTTGGTAAGGGAGGAAGCCATATTAGTTTTGAGCAAATCTCACTACCGAATGTACCTGCCAAACCTTACACCACAGTATCGATTGGGCCTGATAATAAACTCTATGCTGCCACCTTACAAGGTGAGATTTTGCACTTCTTGATCAATGCTAATGGCACTCTAGGTACGCTACAAACCATTACCTCATTACAGACTGCCAATCATGGTAACCGAACTATCATTGGTATGCACTTTGATCCCTCATCAACAAATGCTAGTAACCTAATTTTATGGGTAACAAACAACTACTACTGGAATGGAACTAATGCGCCGGAGTGGACTGGTAAAATTACTCGGTTGAGTGGTTCCAACTTAGAGACAGTAAAAGACTATGTGGTTGATTTACCACGATCAACCCGGGATCATGAAACCAACAGCATTGAGTTTAAGTCCAATGAGCCAAAAGTGCTGTATGTGTTGCAGGGTAGTAATAGTAGTACGGGCGCACCAAACAATGTCTGGAGTAATCGTCCTGAGAAGTTGTTAAGTGCTGCTGTATTACGAGTTGACCTGTCCAAAATCACCTCACTTCCTTTAAGCGTTAAAACAGAGGGTGGAGGTACTTATAACCCCTTTAAGCCAGGAGCAGCTGTAACTATCTTTGCCAGTGGTATACGCAATGCCTACGATCTGGTTTGGCACACCAATGGTCAGTTATATGTGCCAACAAATGGTTCAGGATCTGGTGGCAATACGCCAAATACACCTATCCCGCTACCTCATGCCTGCCAAAACCGTATCGATAAAGCTACTAATGGGGCTTATACCAGTCCATCCGTACCTGGCCTCAGCAATATAGGTACGCAGCGAGATTATCTGTTTCGGGTTGGTGAACTACCCCGCCGTAAGACGGACGGGGCTTCCCAATTCATCGGGAATAGC
>JAHCSU010000093.1 GCA_023522315.1 Nostoc sp. CCCryo 231-06 | reverse complement strand
GATGCAGTCCTAGCAGGGAGTAATAAGTTGGTTTACTGCTTTGTGGCATTGCCCCGTTGTGATTCACGGCTGTTTGAGTCACCTTGCTCAAAGATATTTTTTATATTCTAAGTCCTTTGTGATTTGGGAAGACGGAAGAAGACAGAGCAGGTCAAGTATTTGATAAAATATTTTATAAAGCATTGAATTAGATGCGATTGCTATCTCATCCCTAACTCAGTAAATCAGCACGGGGTTTAAAGGTTTCAATTTGACGCAACTTTTCGTAGAGTTCCCGTTCTTCTTGACTAATATTTTTCGGTGTGACTATTTGAATTTCCACTAATTGATCGCCACGTTTGCCATCATCGCTGGGGTAGCCTTTATTCCCTAGCCGGAATTTTTGACCAGATCTAACTCCTTGAGGGATGGTCATTTTTACAGGGCCATCGAGAGTTGGTGCTTCTACCTGTCCTCCTAAAACTGCCTCAGTGGCAGTAACTGGTACTTGGCAGAGGATATTTAAACCATCTAGCTTAAATAATGGATGGGGATTAACGGTAATTTTTAAGTATAAATCGCCACCACCAACGCCTTGGTTCCGCAAACGGATGGTTTGACCTGTTACCATACCTGGAGGCATACTAACTTCTAGCGATCGCCCATCTTCTAAACGAATGCGTTCATTACCACCTTGATAAGCTTTTTCTAGTGGGAGCGTTAATCTGGCTTCTATATCCCGACGGGTAGTGCGAGGTGGGGTGCTAACTGTGTAGGCAACTTTTGTTCTAGGGGAACGAAAGGGATCGGTAGTATTGCCATTACTAGACTTACTTGCCCCACTCTTATTTTTGACACCGATAACTTGATTAATAAAGCTTTCAAAGTCAGAGAATTGGCTTGGATCTACGTCCTGATTGCCGTTGCGATCGCTAGCATTACTCTGCCAAGTTTTAGCCTTTGGCGTCTGTTTGTTGCCTGCAAAGCCTTTTTGCTTCCAGTAGCGGCTAAACTGGTCGTACTGCGATCGCTTGGCTGAGTCTGAAAGGACTTCATAAGCCTCGCCAATATCCTTAAATTTTTCCTCAGATTCTTTGTTACCCGGATTGAGATCGGGGTGATATTGTCTTGCTAAACGCCGATAAACCTTTTTAATTTCTTCACCAGATGCGTCTTTAGATACTCCCAAAATCTCGTAGTAATCGCGGAAATTCGGCAAATTTTGCATAGCTCAGTTATTTAAATTTTAGATTTTGGATTAATTAAGAGTAGAGACGCGATTAATCGCGTCTGTACAGGAGTTAGGAGTTGAAAGATTTAATTTTTAACTCCTCACTTTTCGCTTTTATTAGGAGTATTACAACCAATCATTGTCTTCTTCATCATCCCAGTTATCTTGGTAGCTGGGACGGGATTTGCGTGGCGGACGGCTGTCATAGGAGGAAGAACGACTGTCTCGGCTATAGTCTCTGCCATAGTCTTTACCGTAATCTCTGCCATAGTCCTTTCCATAAGAGTCGCGTTCCCGATATGTATCTCTGGGAGATTCGCGTTCTTTATCTTTATCACCAGTAAAGATGTCACGGATTGTACCAAACAAGTCGTCATCTTCATCTTCAGCATAAGTTTCCCTGACTTCCCGATTTAGCTCATAGAGAGCATCTTGCAAATCGGCGTATGCTTGATCGATACCGCGATCGCTATTTTCCTTAAGACTCTCTTTTAAGTCTCGGCAAATATTATCAATTCTTTGGCGGCGGCTGCGGGCAAACTGCATACCAAATTCGAGTGCTACTTCTCTAAGCTGTCGTTCTGCTTGGAAAATTAACGCCTCAGAACGAGTCCGCTTTTCTACCCGTTCTTTACGTTCGCGATCGACATCGGCGTATTTCTGAGCGTCCTGAATCATCCGATTCACTTCTGACTCGTTCAAGGTGGAAGCGCCTTGAATGGTGATACTCTGTTCTCGCCCAGTGGTTCTATCTAGGGCTGTTACCTGTAAAATACCGTTAGCATCAATATCAAATGACACCTGAACTTGGGGAATTCCTCGTGGCGCTGGCGGGATGCCATACAGCTTGAAACGTCCTAAAGACTTATTGTTTGCTGCCATTTCCCGTTCGCCCTGGACTACGTGGATTTCCACAGTATTCTGGTTATTTTCGGACGTGGAAAAAATGTCAGAACGACGGACTGGGATGGTAGTATTGCGGGGAATAAGTTTTTTCATCACGCCGCCGATGGTTTCCAATCCCATAGAAAGGGGTGTGACATCCAAAAGCAGCACATCTTTGAGTTCGCCTGCGAGAATTCCTGCTTGAATTGCTGCACCCACTCCCACTACTTCATCAGGGTTGACGTTTTCGTTAGGTTCTATGCCAATTAAGTCCCGTACTAGCTGCTTCACCATTGGCATCCGTGTAGAACCGCCGACTAATACCACTTCTTCAATGTCTCTCGATGAGAGTCCGGCATCTTTGAGGGCGCGTTTGACTGGTGTCCGCAATCGCCCCACCAAATCACCACACAAACCTTCAAACTGGGAACGCGTTAGACGAGTTTCCAGATGTTTAGGGCCATCTTCAGTGGCCGTGATGAAGGGTAAGTTAATTTCGGTGACGCTGACAGCAGAAAGCTCAATTTTGGCTTTTTCGGCAGCTTCCATTAGACGTTGCAAAGCTTGGCGATCGCGTCTTAAGTCTACCTCTTCTGTTTCCAGAAATTGCTCTGCTAACCAATCTACTATTATTTTGTCAAAGTCATTACCACCAAGTTGCGTATCTCCACTGGTAGCTTTGACTTCAAATATTCCATCGCCCACATCTAAAATCGACACGTCAAAGGTACCACCACCCAAGTCAAAGACTAAGATAGTTTCCGTGTCACCCCGATCTAATCCATAAGCCAAAGATGCAGCAGTCGGTTCATTGAGAATCCGTAGCACCTCTAAACCGGCAATTCTGCCAGCATCGCGGGTTGCCTGCCGTTGAGAATCGTTAAAATAAGCGGGGACTGTAATCACTGCCCCTGTTACGGGTTCACCCAAATAGCGACTAGCATCGTCTGCCAATTTTTTCAGCACCATTGCCGAAATTTCTTCTGGGGCGAAATCCTTATTGAGACGGGGACAGGCAACTTTAATATTACCTACTTCGTCCTTGCGAATGGTGTAGGGTACACGCTTGGAATCTGGACTAAGTTCGGCATATTTGCGCCCAATGAAGCGTTTAACTGCAAAAAAGGTATTTTGGGGATTGAGGACGGTTTGCCGCCGTGCCATTTGCCCAACTACCCTTTCGCCTTCTTTGCTGAAGCCAACTACGGAGGGGGTTGTTCGCATTCCTTCTGCATTGGCAATCACCACCGGCTTGCCACCCTCCATAACGGCGACTACTGAGTTGGTTGTACCCAAGTCGATGCCGACTACCTTGCCCATGCGTTACTCTTCTCCTAAAGTTTCTTATATATTTATTATGATTGGGCGGAACTACCTCTAGTTTTGTGCTAAATGATGAAAACACCTCAATGGTATAATAGTCATCATTAAGGCAGTAAGCTAAGAAGTGCTAGCTAGAGGAGATAGTTGCAAGACTAGGATAGCATTGACGATGATTGGTGTGTTCAAGCAGCCTCAATTCTTGTTATCCGGTTGCTTCTATGCACTGAATCTGTAAGTTGCTAAATGCACTTTAATCAGAAATTTATGCTTCTTTAAGTACCTAAAAACCTTAATATTAGCGCTATTTTAAAAATTTGAATTTATTAACAGAGCAATTACAAACTTCCCTGACTGCGATCGCGCGAGAACGCGATCCTTACATGGCAACGGCTGGACATTTTTTTGTCCAATCATACATCCGCCAGCAATTTTCCCAATGGGGGAGTGTGGAAATCCACACCTTTGAAGTCAGGGGTAAAGCTTGTAATAACTTGATATTAAATTTACCCTCCCAAGGGAGAGGACAAAAAAAGGATTTGCCACCGATTTTAATTGGCGCTCATTATGATGGCGTTCCCGGAACAGTAGCGGCTGATGATAATGCCACTGGTGTGGCGGTGTTGCTGGAATTAGCGAGAAAGTTTGCTGCCCAAGCTATAAGATATCCCTTAAGGCTGGTTGCTTTCGATATGGAAGAATACGGCTTACTGGGTAGTGCTGACTATGCAGCCCTGTTGCACCAACAAAAACAACAGCTACGCTTAATGATCTCCCTAGAAATGCTGGGCTATAAGGATTCTACGCCTGGTTCTCAAAGTTATCCCTCTCCTCTGGAACGCTTCTATCCAGACAGAGGCGATTTTATTGCTTTAATTGGCAATTTACGAACATTGCCTGACTTAATTGGCATGAGCCGTAATATTCGCAAAGCTGGCGTAGCTAGTCAATGGCTACCCGTGCCGAATCGAGGTTTAATAGTTCCCCAAACCAGACTTAGCGATCATGCACCTTTTTGGGATTTGGGTTATCCGGCAATGATGGTGACAGATACGGCATTCTTGCGAAATCCCCATTATCACAAACCTAGTGATGCGTAGACGCAAAGCGGCTTGTCGTCAGACATCGCTACTTTAGATTTAGATTTTCTTAGCGGTGTATGTGAAGGCTTAGAAATTGCAATTCGGCGGTTGTGAAAAGTTAAGATAAATTAATAAGTTTATTTTTTGCCCTCTAAAGCATCATTCAACCTGTCGTTTCCTCCAGTAATCTGGTCTGCGCTTTCCATGAGCTATTGCAACAACCCAAATAAACGCCCCAAATTCTGCATAGAAGATGAGATAGGGAAAACGCTGAACGACGTAGCGACGCAACTCAAGAATTTTGTACGGCGCTCCTATATTTGGGTTTTGCTGAATTTTGCCAATAGCCTGCTCAACTTCAAATAAGAAATCTAGCCCCAAGCCAGTTTTTTGCTCTTCGTAGTAGGCGACTGAATTATCTAGCTCTGCTCTAGCTTCCTTGTGAATGATTATCTGCTTCACGAGTACTTTTCTCGCAGTTCCGTGAATACTTTGTCTGACAGTTCACCATCAGCTGTTTCACTACCAATCTCTTCCATCCTTCTGGTTAACTCAACATCCCAAGCAAATTCTGCGTTATCGTCAACATCTCGATCTAAAGAGTGGATCAAGAAGTAAGCAAGCTCTGCCCGCTCTTGCATAGATAGCTGAGAGAGTTCAAGTCTAAGTTTCTCTACTGTCTCGGTCATAGTCTGCAATTTTCTTGCGATTAAATAGAGTTGGTGTTAAATATGGCAGATTCAAGTCGGCTTTTTGCCATAAGTCCAAGCGCCACATAATCTTCAATATAAAGGTTTATAGTTCAATACGCTTGGGTTAGCGTCTACTTTCCCAAGGCAGTTGTTACCAATTACCACTTTGTAACTCTGAGGATTGTACGAATTGACACGAAACAATGGGGCTAATGAATGCCAAGATCAAAAAAAGGATGCCTCAAGGATATTAAAAGTACTATGCCAGAATTACACCAATCAATTGCCCAGCATTACCACGAACGGACTAAATACAACCCTGAGACTCTTGCCTCCAAAAGTCAGCAGTTAGACTGGGCTAAACAGCCAGTGCCTTTTAAAGAGTACAAAATTGGCTCTACTTTTGATCTCAAACCCTATATTCAAGAAAAAGCAGAGGGATTTGCTAATAACCCAGATGCTCAATGGTGGCAAAGACTTTCCCGGCTGCTGTTTCGCAGCTATGGATTGACGGCGAGAATGCCTTCTATGGGTAGTGCGGTGTATTTACGTGCTGCTCCCAGTGCAGGCGGATTATATCCTGCTGAGGTGTATGTGGTTTCCCGTGGCACGGCGTTATTGCCACCTGGTCTGTATAACTACCAGTGTCGGACTCATTCTCTCATGCATTATTGGGAAAGTGATGTTTGGCAAACTCTCCAAGCAGCTTGTTTCTGGCATCCTTCCCTAGAAAATACCCAACTAGCAATTATTGTCACTGCGGTATTCTATCGTTCTGCATGGCGCTATGAAGATCGGGCTTATCGGCGGATTTTTTTAGATACGGGACACCTGTTGGGCAATATCGAGTTAGCTGGTGCAATTACTGACTATCGCCCCCACTTAATCGGCGGTTTTGTGGATGAATCGGTAAACGATCTGCTTTATATCGATCCGCAACAAGAAGGTGCGATCGCTGTCTTACCTCTGGCAGATTTGTTAGATGTCAATCAAAATTTACCATTGGGATGTACTGCTTTACCTTCCGCCACCGAAACCAGTTATCCCGAAATCCCCGATGGTGAATTGCTGACATATTTCCATCAACACACCCAAATTCAATCAGGTGTAACTGGCAATCTCAATCTACCAACTATCAAACAAGAAAAATCTTTGGAGGATAAATATAACTTTCCTTTCTGTTTGAAAATTCCTACCATCACCGCACCTATAGACTGGGGAAAAAAGCTGTCAGAACTGGAAATTACTATGTATAAGCGACGTTCTACCCGCGCCTATAATGGTGATGATTTAACTTTCGATGAATTGAAAAGTTTACTCGATTTCACTTACCAACCGCAAAATTACATCGACCAAAGTTTAGATATTTCTCCAGACTACTTTGATTTGAATTTAATAGAAACATTTATTGCTGTTTCCGGAGTCAAAGGATTAGAGGCAGGTTGTTACTATTACGCACCCAAAGCCCAAGAATTACGTCAAATTCGGTTTAAAAACTTTCGGCGGGAGTTACATTTTCTCTGTTTGGGGCAAGAATTAGGGCGGGATGCAGCAGCGGTGTTGTTTCATACAGCCGATCTGAAAGCTGCGATCGCCCAATATGGCGATCGCGTTTACCGTTACTTACATCTGGATGCTGGACATTTGGGACAACGCCTAAATTTAGCCGCAATGCACCTAAATGTAGGCGTTAGTGGTATCGGTGGTTTCTTTGATGACCAAGTAAATGAAGTTTTGGGTATTCCTGGTGATGAAGCTGTTTTATATATCACTACATTGGGACGCCCAAGATAAAACAAACCGCAAATAACACAAAGGTACACAAAGATTCTTTGCGTTTTTTGCGGTTCCTTTCCTAACCTCAACTTCTGGGGAAAAATTTATACTATAAAGGGTTTTAGTTTCTAGATTGTACGGTACTACTATCATCACTTCAGTTTTACCATCAATTTTCACAGTTCCCAAACACTTGACAACCTTACAGAGAATGAATGATAGCGTTTAAAACTCGCTTTTATGATTAACCCACATCCCGATTTTTGGAATTAAGAACTTGGGTTTGGTAGTGCCGCCATTTTTCCTGCTGACGCGCTCTTTTCTCCTCGGTGAGGCTATCAAAACAATAGGGACAGGAGATACCTTGTTCATACTTTGGAGACACCTTATCTTCTTCAGAAATCGGATATCCACAACAGAAGCACCGCTCACAACTTCCTTCCTCTAACCCATGACTGACAGCTACACGATCGTCAAAGACAAAACATTCCCCTTCCCATAAACTTTCCTGGGCTGAAACTTCCTCTAAATACTTGAGAATGCCGCCCTTGAGATGATAAACTTCTGCAAAGCCTTGGGCAAGCATGAAGGATGAGGCTTTTTCACAGCGAATGCCGCCTGTACAAAACAGAGCAACTTTTTTGTGTTTAGTTGGGTCGAGGTGGCGTAGCACATAATCGGGAAATTCCCGGAATGAGCCAGTTTGAGGATTTTCTGCTCCTTGGAAAGTACCGATATTCACCTCATAATCATTGCGAGTGTCAATCACGGTTACTTCAGGATCGCAAATCAAATCATTCCATTCTTGGGGACTGACATAAGTGCCAACTTGTTCATTGGGGTCAATTTCAGGCAATCCCAAAGTAACAATTTCTGGCTTCAAGCGCACCTTCATCCGCTCAAAGGGCGGGGTTTCGGTATAGGACTCTTTGTATTCTAGGTCTGCTAGACGAGAGTCAGTACTCAGAAACCAAAGAACAGAATCAATCGCCTGACGCGAACCGGCAATTGTACCGTTAATGCCTTCTTGTGCCAGCAAAATTGTCCCTTTCACACCTTGTGCTTGGCAGTAATACAGCAGAGGATCTCGTTTTTCGGCAAAATCTGGCAGTTTGACAAATTTATACAGTGCTGCCACAACTTGGATATTTTCTGGCTTCATCCCTTTGGTAATGGAACAATATAAGTTACAATAACAACGGCAACCAAAGTTACCGACAATTTTAATTTTAAGGGGGTTTGGCTCAGTTGGTAGAGCGCCTGCTTTGCAAGCAGGATGTCAGCGGTTCGAGTCCGCTAACCTCCATTGAACAAGATTCTGTCCCGCATTCCTCGTCCATGTACTCATGGGCGGGGTTAGGGACAGGCAGGATATAAGTAATAGTCATTCAGGTTCGTCCTGATTCTGGATATATTGTTTTAAGATTTCAAGTGGCGCTCCCCCTGCGGAGATGACACAGTATGCGCCTGTCCAAAAGACGGGTTTCCAATAAAATTTATTAACGTGTTCAGCAAACTCCTTCCTAATCATCCGACTAGAAATAGTTTTCAAGGTATTGACTAGTTTTGATGGGGCAATATCCGGTGAGAAGTCTATAAGTAAGTGAACATGATCTGATTCTCCACCAAACTCTATTAGTTCGCTTTTTTGATTTTGGCATAGATGAGAAAATATATCTTTCAGTCGATGAAGCATATCTGCTGTTATTACTTTTCGCCTGTATTTTGTTACGAACACTATATGTAAATTTATTTTATAAACGCAGTGCCTATGGGAATGAAGAATAGTTGACCCTTCGACTACGCTCAGGGCTGACACAGATGTACACCATAGTCTAAATTATTGATATGAGTATAAACCGCCGCATTACATTTCGTCTTTATCCGTCTCCATCTCAAGCTAAAACCTTGAGCTATTGGAGACGTTTGCATAAGGATCTATACAATGCGGCGATTGCTAATAGAAAGAATCAGTACAAGCGTTTCAAAAAGTCAGTTGACTATTATGAGCAGCAGAACTGCTTACCAGAATTTAAGGAGGTATGGTACGAATATAAGCAGTTAGGAAGTCATGCTCTGCAAGCTACATTAAAGCGGGTAGACATGGCATTTCAACGGTTTTTCAAAGGCTTAGGAGGATACCCAAAGTTTAAATCAATTAGGCATTACTCTGGATGGACTTATCCATGTATTGCAGGTTGGAAAGCTTTAAGTAACGGCAATAATGGGCATTTAGAATTGTCTAATTTAGGCAAGATTCAAATGCGTGGTAGTGCAAGAACTTGGGGTAAACCAACAACTTGCACGATAGTAAACCGTCAAGGCAATTGGTATGCATCAATCACTGTCCAATGTGTTCCAGTTCGTGTTACAAGAGCCAATGCAATCGGTTTAGACTTTGGGTGCTTAACTGCTGTCGCTTGCTCGGATGGGGTTGTAGTGGAGAACCCCCGCTTTTTGTCCACAACACAAAGTAAAATAAGGATTGCTTCTAAATCTAAAAGACGCAAGACCAAACCCGATTTTAAAAAGAAGATTAAAGCATCAAGCCGATGGAAAAAAGCTAATAAAAAAGTATCCAAACTACAACGAAAAGTTAGCGCACAAAGACAGGATTGGGTTCATAAAGTAGCAGTAGAGATAGTAAGCTGTAATAGCCTCGTTGCTACGGAAAAGCTCAATATTAAGGCGATGACCTGCTCTTCTATGAAAGGCAGTAATAGGAAGTCTCAAAAAACAGGACTCAATCGCTCCATATTAGACGTGGGAATGGGTACATTGAGAGCAGCAATTGAGTACAAATTAGCTGAGGCAGGGGGAATATTTGTGGAAATTCCAACCCAAAAAGTTAAGCCTAGCCAAACTTGTCCTCAATGCGGAAGTCAAAAGAAAAAAGAATTATCTGAGCGAATTCACAGTTGCTCCTGTGGGTTTACTTGTAACCGCGATGTAGCCGCCGCACAAGTTATGCTCAATTGGGCAATGGGGTTAGGAACTAGCCTCAATAAACGTGGATCGGATAGCTCTACTTCTATTCACTGCGGTGGGTTTAAGCAACTATCTGAGATGAAGTGTCAGAAACCTCGTCCATCTTCTTAGATGGGCGGGGTAGTTCATTATAATTTATCTTAATTTGCGGTGGCTGCGATCGCCTATGCCTACGCACATACAATGTCAATCAAAAGCCCATTCCTTAGCGGGATGATGGCTAACCATAAACCCCACGTTGTACAATCGCTAGAAATACAATCTGGAGAGCGACTTGCCTAGATCGATTCAGTCTACTCAACCACCACTAAAATTTATTCCCCAACGGTTGAACCCTCTGGTACTCCAGATTGTTCGGTGGTTACTGCCGATCGCACTACGGTTTCGCACTCGCCCTTGGCTAACGGCTGGTATTGTCCGAGTTGAAGCCAAGAATGTTGAGGTATTAGCGGAACTTTATCAACAATTCCAAGCTGGAAAAATTCGCTTTTTGTTGGCATTTCGCCACCCAGAGGTAGAAGATCCTCTCTGTATACTGTATTTGCTTTCCCGTATTGTGCCACAGGTTGCTCGTCAGGAAGGTATTACACTGCGATCGCTTGTTCACAGCTATTTTCTCTATGATCGCGGTATGACGGTTTGGGCTGGAAAGTGGCTGGGTTGGTTGTTTTCACGGCTGGGGGGTGTGCCGGTTCATCGTGGTAGGCGGCTAGATAGGCAAGCTATTCAAACAGCACGGGAGTTGTTTGCTAATGGCGAACTACCGATCGCAGTGGCACCAGAAGGCGGTACTAATGGTCATAGTGGTATTGTTAGCCCCTTAGAACCTGGTGTTGCTCAACTGGGGTTTTGGTGTGTAGAAGACTTACAAAAAGCTAATCGGACTGAGACTGTAATCATTGTACCGATCGCTATCAAGTATCGCTACGTTGAGCCACCTTGGTCTAAACTGGATTGGCTTCTCAGTAAGTTGGAAGCTGATAGTGGCTTGGCGGCAATGGAAATTGAGCAGGGTGAGGGTGAAGAGATTTACTATCAACGCCTCTGTCGGTTGGCTGAATATCTGATTACCGAGATGGAAGAGTTTTATCGGCGCTTCTATAATCAAGACATCCCAAAAACCATCTCAACTGATGAATCTGCAACTCCTAATCAGGTGTTGATTGCTCGACTCCATCGCTTGCTGGATAAGGCTTTACAAGTTGCCGAACAATATTTTGGAGTTCAAGCGCAGGGTAATTTTATTGATCGCTGTCGTCGCCTAGAAGAGGCTGGCTGGAATTATATTTACCGGGAAGATTTGCCAGATATAAATGCTTTACCCCCCTTCAAACGCGGTTTAGCAGACTGGGTTGCACAAGAAGCAGACTTGCGAATGCGGCACATGCGGATAGTAGAAAGTTTTGTTGCAGTCACGGCTAGTTATATTCAGGAACAACCTACGGCGGAACGGTTTGCGGAAACAGCTTTGCTTGTATTCGATATGCTTTCTAGAATTCAGGATACAACACTTTTGGCGCGACCTCAGTTAGGTTTGCGACAAGCACAAATCACCGTCGGGGAGCCAATTTCAGTAACCGAACGCTCTCAAAATTGTCAAGGCGATCGCAATGCAGCTAGACAAGCTGTGAGCGATTTGACGAAAGATTTGCAGGTTGCTTTAGAGAAGATGATTGCTTAATTATCTGGCGCAGAGGTGATAATTATCCTCAAGGAGAACTAGTTTTAGAAACTTCTGGACTGCGAATTATAATATGTCCCTTATCACTTTCTTGAATAGCTAAGACTAAGGGTAGCTGATCAAGTTTTGCATTTGGGGGCAATGCTCGAAACAAATAAATCCAGCCGCCACGTTCTAGGAGTAAGCGCCAGACTCTTGGCTGTTTTGGATTGCTGAGATCATTATCTTCTCTGCCTCGCAAGTCATCAAATAAACCGCGATCGCCAATAATGCGATAACCTTTCAAGGAAGGGTCGGCAAATATATCATCAAGTTTGCGCCCCACAGCAAACTTTTCTTCCGGTGTAATTAAGGCTACAACTGGTAAGATAGAGTTTTGACCAGCGTCTCGTCGGGCATCTGCAATACCTTGCCAACGAGCTAACCAAAATATCACAATTAATACCCAGGATACTATTACTATTTCATTGACTAGCGATCGCAGAAAATCCACCGAGCGCAGTTGTCCAGAACTAAATTCAGCCAGAGATTTTAGCCGTTTAGCTCTCCATGAGCGTTTGTGTTGGGTTGCAGAGATAATGCGACTCAATAGTAATTGGCTTGCAGAGACTACCGTATCACTGATGATTTTAATTAACCATAACGTTGTCTGAATTGCGATCGCAGCTACAAAAAAAGCGATCGCAGTTTTGCATATTGCCCAGCCATCCCCTAAAAATATTTGCAGGGGAACCATGAGAAAAGACTGTGCGGGTAAGTCGAGGGTATTGAGTTCTAGCTGAAAAAAGTAGAAATATGACCAACGGTAAATCCAGCCTGCAAAGAAAAGCGCCGCACCCAGTAAGCCAAGTACACTCGTGAATTTACCTAAAATATTAGTTTCCTGGTTGGGGGTTTGGGTCATACGACAGATAAGGGATATAAGGGAAACAAATATACTGTAACCTCACTTCCATTCCTCTCTCCTAAGAGGAGAGAGGCTTTGAATCTTACTCCCCTTCCCTTGTAGGGAAGGGGTTGGGGGTTAGGTCATATTCCACTCAACTGCAAACTGTTACAAGTAAACGATCAGTTGATTTTAGTGATTTTACGGAAATTTGGTATACGCCTTTGAAGTTTAATGAGAAACTTAAACATAGTCAAATATACTGTGTAAAGCCATGAAAACTTTTTTCCAGAGATGGGTTGTGGCAATTTTAGTAATGGCAGCAGCATTAGCAGGAAACATTCAAGCTGTAATTAGCAAGGATGTCAAGACGGGAAATTTCTTGTTGGTACAGACACCAGTCAACGCAGATGAATTAGACCTTGCGGTGGCCTTGCCAGAGTTAGCAGAAGTCATCCTGAAGGGGGGTGAGTCAAGCAGTGGTCGAGTAATAGGAATTGATGCACAAGGGCAAGCACTATCAATTCAGCGTAGTGGCAAAACTGCCACGATTCCCTTGAGCCAAATTCAAAAAGTAGTCTTCAAGAATGGGGCGTTGGTTTACAGAAGCAATGGGCGGCAAATTATCCGGGGTGAGCGCGATCGCCCCACAGGTAAACTAGTAACTTGGAGTGGTATCCCCCTAAATACTTTTACCGTCAAAGATTCTACTCAGGGTCAAGCGGTGGTGAAGCTCAAACCACCTGTAGTTTCCACAGCCCAGTTGCGGGGTATTCAGTCGGTGGCTAGAAATCGGCAATATGTTGTGGATGAAATCCAGTTCAATTCGCAACAAAGAACGATCACTATTTTGGCAAAACCTTATTAATCGTTAATTATTTGAGCAACACGTTCTTTAGGATCGCTTCAACGTTAGTAACAACAGCTTCAGCATTAGTAACAACAGTTTCAAGGTTAGTAACTACAGCTTCAACATTGATAACAAACGCTTCAGTTGTTTTAACAACAGCTTAAGTATTTCTTATAGCAACTTCAGCGTTGGTAACAACAGCTTCAACATTGATAACAAACGTTTAAGTTGTTCTAACAACAGCTTAAGTATTTCTTATAGCAACTTCAACGTTAGTAACTACAGCTTCAACATTCCTAACCGACATTCCGCACTTCAAGATGTAACACATTGATATTCAAGAAGATTTCCT
>JAHCSU010000092.1 GCA_023522315.1 Nostoc sp. CCCryo 231-06 | reverse complement strand
CAGGCAGGGATCTGTGAAGCAGGAATCGCGTGACTTCAAGTCATGCGAGGTTCAAGACATTGGCGTTATTCACCTTAAATTTACCGTTGACAGATTCAATGGCTACAATTGAACCCTCAAGCGTCTGTGCCTCATTAATCTGTATCAAATCATCAGTAGATCGAAAAGTTTTCCAAAAGCCTTACCAGTCATTCATTTCTACTTGGGAAGACAAGAACCTGAAATCATCCTCAAAATAAATCTTTACAGTGCTTCCCCCGGTCGGGTGATTATGGGGCTATCTTTAGGAGAGGTTAGCGATCGCCCGATTCAAGATTTGGGAAAACAGTTCTCGGTCAGCAGAGCAAATACCATCCATCGCTTCATCACGCACGGCTGCGGCGATTGGTGGTAAGACAACTTCTAGTTCCTTACCTGCATCAGTGAGCCAGATTCGCCAGATGCGGCGATCGTGGGTGTCGCGTTCTCGACGCACCAAGCCGCGTTCTTCCATTCGATCTAGTACACCTGTTAAAGTTCCTCCTACTTGTTTGAGTTTGTCTCCAATACTAGAAGTAGGTAAACCATCTTCTTGCCATAAACAGCACAACACCAGCCAGTGAAATGGCGTAATACCAAAGGGTTCTAGCTTCTCTGTAAACTTGCGTCCGAGCAATTGCGAGACTAATTTGATTCTGTAGCCCAAATTGTATGGTGCCAGATTTTGCTGCCACGAATCTAAAGCTGGGGAATGATTAGATGTAGAAACCATTTAGCAAAATACTTAGTATACGTACTATTTTAACTATGTTAACATTTTTTAGCAATAGTTATTGTGCATCTGTCTTAGGGAAGAACTTGAATTAACTGGTAGTGTTCGACTGTGCCGACAAGGCGGTGAGTCCGAGATAATTTAGGGGACTGGGCAGTATAGATTAAAGCATAGCTCAAAGCTGGTATTTGGGAAATAGAGTTTACTTGTTGGGGATGAATAGAAAGATAGAAATTAAGCAGTACTTCGGTTTTTTGGTCTATTTCCACAAGGTAGAGAGGATGAAATTGGAGAATTGAGGCGATCGCACTTTGTTGTAAAAAAGTTTTTAAAACAGGGTTATAGTCACTTAAAAGCCCTATGCTACCCGTCATCGCTAAAGCCAGCCAACAGGGAATTAACCAACCTGCAATCCAATAACGCGCTGTGAGAAACTTTTTGCCAAAGTGGTAACGACTAATCCATACCACAGGTAAAATTAACCAACCCAAACCCATAGCCAAGCCAATAGTTGCATACTTGCGGATGTCAGAACCACCCCAACTAAAAATGTTAATACTCGCTATAACAAGTAAAACACCGAACCCACCAAAGCCATAACTGAGATTTCGGGGAAGATTATTCCTTGCAAAAAGGCTTAATATATTACTTATTTTACCTCTTGAAAGAGGTAAAATGGGGAGAATTCCTGTCTGATAAATACTACCTAACCAGTTTAAACCCACAGATGCAAACAAAGCTATAAACGGATAAAGGCAAACACTATAGTGAGGGAGACGAGTGCTAAAAAGACTAAGTTCACAAAATAGGACAAGTGGAAAGCCAACTAGTATTAACTGATAACGAGCAATAGGACGACGGACAGTCAAAAACAAACCTAAAAGCCCGAAAAAAGTCCAAGGAAATGCTTTTAAAAGAATATTCCATAGATAAAACAGCCGATCGTTTTTATCATTATTCTCAGAACCTAGCTGCACAACAAACTTGAGCAACTCCTGAAAACTCTGATTTCCGTAGTGCTGCCAGCTTAACCACAGCCAAACACAGGTAGGTATTAAACCTACGAAAAAGCCTAAATATAAAATTGGGTTAGTAAGATGACGATGACGGCGATGTTCCCAAATTAAATAAGGGAATAAAGCTATGATTGGCAAAAAAATCATAAAGCTTCTGACTAAGAAACCTAAACCTAAACTGAAACCAGCAAGAAAACTCCAAAAATAGCGATATTTAGGATGTAATTCCGTTTTTATTAAAGACCAAATAGCTAAAAGTACCAAGAGAACCATCGGGACATCAGGTGTACTTAAGCGAGAGTATTGCAGCCAGAGAAATTCCACACTTAAAATTGCAGCAGCTAGCCAAGCTAATTTTTTGCCTAGCATACTTTTGCCGATTTCATACACAAGCCATAAGCTAAAAATGCTAGCAATCATACTAGGAAGACGCGCACTAGTATCACTCATCCCAAACAGCTTGTAGAAACTGGCAATTATCCAATAAGGCCCAGGGGTTTTATGATGTGCATTTTGCCAAGGAGTTATCCAATTACCAGAATCAAACATCAGACGGGCACGCGATGCATAAAGCGCTTCATCATGTGCCATTAGGCTATTGTGCCCAGAAGTAAATAGTAATAAGGGTAGTATCCAAACTAACAAACTAAAATAGGGTAATGGTGCTACTAGGCGGATTTGTCGCCAAATATGCTGCAAGAAGTGTAGTTTATATAACATTGAATTGATAAAAATCGAATGCTGCTATTTAGACTCGTTTTTTTGTCCTGCTGTTATTAAAATATGTTACATAGTGTTTGTTAAAAAATATCTGAAATTGCAGTAATTTTCCGAAAAAGTCCTTCAAAACAGAGATTTATGCAGTTAAGACCGAATCAACGCCTGAAATTAGACGATACAGACGATAAGCTGTTCTATGCCTATCCCCGCTTTGTTACCCATGTGGATGAAGGATTTATTCAACAGCTAACGGATTTATATCGCGATCGCCTCAAACCGAACACCCGCATTTTTGATATGATGAGCAGCTGGGTATCCCATCTGCCAGAAGAGATGCAGTTTGCCCATCTGGAAGGACACGGACTCAACGGTGAGGAACTAGCACGAAATCCTCGTTTAAATCATTACTTTGTGCAAAATCTTAACGAAAATCCGCAGCTACCTTTACCAGATGAAGATTTTGATGCTGTTCTCAATTGCGTATCTGTGCAGTATGTGCAATATCCAGAAGCAGTATTTTCTGAAATTTACCGCATACTGAAACCCGGTGGTGTCGCAATTATTAGCTTTTCTAACCGCATGTTTTTTGAAAAGGCGATTCAAGCTTGGCGGGAGGCAACAGATGCACAGCGAGTAGAATTAGTCAAAGCTTACTTTGCCTCAGTTCCAGGATTTACAACCGCAGAAGTTATAGCTCATAAATCAACATTACCGAATTTATTACAGTGGTTGGGTGCAGCTGGAGGAGATCCGTTTTATGCCGTCATAGCTTACCGCAATTAAATTCACTAGTACAGCAGGGCGTAAATCCAGCTATTATCTCAAAGACAAGGGGATTTTGCCCCTTGTTATTTGTATATAGATAATTTGTGTAGATGAATTATTGGCTAATGAAATCAGAACCAGAAGCTTATAGCATTGCTGACCTTAAACAGCAGAACGAGACTATCTGGGACGGTGTTCGCAATTATCAAGCTCGCAATTTTTTGCGCCAAATGGATGAAGGAGACTTAGCTTTTTTTTATCACTCCAGCACTAATCCTCTCAGTATTGTTGGGTTAATGCGTGTGGTGAAAAAAGATATTGCTGACCCGACTCAGTTTGAGCCAGAAAGTAAATACTACGACCCGAAATCAAGTTCGGAATCCCCTCGGTGGCAAACAGTTGTAGTGGAATTTGTTGAGACTTTTTCTAACCCCATCTTGTTATCAATACTCAAAGAAGAGTTTAGCGCCGAAGAGTTAATGTTGGTGAGACAAGGAAATCGGTTATCAGTGATGCCTGTCCCTGAAGCAGTAGCTTTGAAGATTCTGGCGATGAAAACCTTCTAGTTGAAAATTACACCAGGTCTAGGTCAGGACTTACGCACAAGGAACGGAAAATGGAACCACAGAGGACGCAGAGGAATAAGAGTTTGAGAGGTTTTTTGCGTAAGTCCTATAGGTAAAGAAAAGTGCGTCAAAGTTGGGATGCTTCCGCCTAAATTAGGATTTACGCATAAAGATTCACTGGGAAAATTGGGTGTATTTACTATTAACGCTGCCAATCATATATTAATCGTCCATGACGATCACGCACAAGTTCCCATTCTCCGTGACGATATGGTTGTCCGTGATAACGTACAGAGCGATAGCGTCGTCTGTAATGATGTCGTCGATTCTGCTGGCGTTGATAATTATATTGTCCAGTCCGTTGCCGTCTATGATAATGTCGTCGAGTCCGTCGATGAGCTAACAAAAGCTCTTCACTTTGCTCTCCAACTAATTTTATCTGTGCGTCAAGACTTGGTTCATTGAGAACATTATTTAGAGTATTATCCTTGGCTTCAGCCAAAGTAGGTGGATAAATGAAGGCTAATAGCAGGAACACAATTGAGGATAGCTTTTTGAAACGGTTCACGTCTTTGCTTTTCCTAGAGTATTGGTAATAATTTTATTTAATACTTAAGTTGAGCAACTATATAGTTCAGAATTCACAAACTCTAGGAACGCAAAAGTAATGAAATTACTTATATTAAATGTGAATAAGTTCGAGTTTGGCAACAAAAGGAGGAACAAAGTCGTCTGTTGATGACTAAATACAGCGTTTTGCAACTACATGAGGTACAGGTTGCATCCATAGAAAAATCACTTTTGATTCCTCTCAATTGTTATCTGCCAAGTGTTTAATGTGGTTCCTACAGTTTTATCAAGGTTCGTCAAAGCATTGAGATATTCAATAGTTGCATTAAGTTCTGCGTTTCTTGCCTCTACCAAACTATTTTCCAGACTGACAATCTCGAAGACTCCAGATCCCCTGCCTAATCTCTGTTTTTCTCTTTCTATCTCTAGTTGTCGTTCAGAAGACTCCCTGGCTTGCCCTGCAAGTTCGACCTGCTTGAAACTCAAATTAACATCTCTAATTCCGTCTGTTACCTGAATGTCTGAGCTTTCACGCTGCTCGTTCAAATTGTTTTGCGTTTGCAGTAGGTTGACTCGGCTGCGCTGAAATGTTTGTTCTACTGTCAGATCGCCTAATGTTTTGCTAAAAGTTAGCCCGGCTCTAACGTCTGGTGTTGCGTTGTCTCCTGTATTGTCATAACTGATATTCAAACCCAAGTCCCAGCGTCTGTTATTTTCTGCCTCTAACAGGATAAGTTTAGCTATGTCCTGGTTTAGCTGTGCCTGCAAATATTCCGGCTGATTTAAGAGCGCTAATTGCTTTATTTTGTTTTGGTCTAAAGTAACGGGTGACGCCTTTGGAACTTCTGCTGCCACAATATTAGTATTTTGATCGATATCGAGAACCTGAAGTAAAGCTAACTTTGTTGACTGAAGACTATTTTGAGCAGCCACCAAGCTTACTTGTCGGTTAGCGATCGCTGTTTCACTTTGGATAATCTCAACCGGTGCCAACCTACCCGCAGCAATCAGAGCTTGGTTAATTTCCAGAATTTCTTGAGCGCTTTTCAAGGAAAGTTGCTCGATTTTTAGTTGTTCCTGAGCGCGGAGTAAATTTCGGTATGCCAAAATAGCATCCGTAATAGTATTGGTCAATGTCGATTTTAAACCCAGGACATTGCTTTTTTCTGTGAGTCGAGCAGTCTTAATTGAAGCTCTGTTTACATTGACTCCACCTCCTCTCAACAGAGGTTGATTAAAACTTATCTTTGGCATTAGAGCGTTACCTGCAAACCCAAAACTCAGTTCCCCCCCGGTGGGAATCTTCATTTTTGCCTCAAGACCGGCTTCATTAGTAGTTGTGGTTGCACTAGACTCGGATGATGCTACCGACATTGACAGGGTGGGTGTAAAATCAGGAGCAAATTTATCTTCTGCCACTGCCAGGTCTTGTCTTTGAGCTATCCTTTCAAGATATGAGTTTTTAATCGTTCTATTGTTTTGCAAAGCCAAGACAACAATATCAGAAAGCTTCAGTGCAACTGTACCAGCATTCTGTAATGATTCCTGTTGATTTTGTTTGAGACTATTTTCAGCCTTTTTTTCGGCTTTGGGAAATTGATTCTGAGAAATTAGCGCTGCTGCTTGGGTTTGCTTTCCTTGAGTATCAGTCGTTAACTGAAAGTTGATAGGCGATTCTCCTTTGGAGACGCTTTGAGATGGCGCTCTAACTAAGTCCTGCTGCGATCGCTGATGCTGGTTCTGCTTATCAGTTGTTAAGTTGAACGTTAAGAGCGATCGCGTCTGGTTGTTAATAATCTGCTGGTTTTTTTTGTTCTGGGGTTGCAAATCAGCTACAAGTGTGCTGGCCATTTTTGAAGCGTCAAGTGTAGATTTTGCGCCGTTTGTTGGCTGTTGGCGTTCTTGGTCTGTTGGATGCCATCGGGTTTTTCTGCCCTTACTAATTGGCTGATTGCCTTTACCTTCACTAACGATTGGCGGTTTGACTGCTGTCTCAACGCCAACAGCAGGTGTGAATATCTTCGGGGACTTAAAAATCTGGGTGAGAATGCGAGTTGTGCCCAAAATAACAGTTGAAACAACGACCGCATTAAGTAAGAATAAGTTGAGCGATCGCAAAGATAGATAAAGTTGGTTTTGAGGTTGAGAATCTTGGTTAGGTAGCTTCTGCATGACGAGATTAGTTTAGTAGATTGTTCTGCTCGCCTAATTTAGATTGAGATTGATTTTCGGCGCTGTTTAGATAAAGCCATTCGCTTTGAATTGAGCGAGCACGTTGCGTTCATGACTTACACCTCACCTCCATCCCCTCTCCTTACGCTCGTAGACGGATGCCGTAGGCGCGGTGAGGTAATTGAGCCGCAACTCGGTATCAAATCTTTAGATACCACCGCCACTGTCAGGTTGGCGTTGTCAGATTTGTAAGTTGCATTGGGCAGTAGTTTACCTTTAGTAAAACCCATTGCTGTTGTCTGAATACTAGTCTTGATTTTACCCTACACTGCTTACTTTACCTTTTGTGTAAATTTCCGAAACAAAAGTGCTTTAGTTTTGAGCGCAAAATATTATAGATTTATTAACAACCAAGTTTTAAGGAAAGCAGGAAGCCGGAGAAGTTTTATACCATTTCTCCAAATATTTCCCAAATATGATACCCCCAGTCCCTCTTTTTTAAAAGTCTGGGGGAATTCTGATATGTTGCAATCTTAAAAAAATTAGTATTACTATTCAGCATTAAAGCTGCTTTTGGACGTTTCAAAAGTTAACACAATAAAAACATAATTACTATAGTTATGTTTTAAAAACAAGCTGTATTGCCTTGATTTTCAATATTGATTGATATAAAAATTGAATTAAGTAGATTAAGCATTGACGGCTTAGTTTTACTTAAGAAAAGTAGGTAAAAAAACTATAATTAAACCTACAGTCTGCTAAGACTAGGGCATGTCTACAAAGTAAAAATTGTGAATATTTTTTCCGAAAACTAATAGCTTGCTGGAAAAGAAAGACGTACCCTTGAGGTAATATTCACAAGTATTAAGATCATTGATTTTGTAAGTTGTAGACACACTCTAGCGCCATTCATCTCAATATCACAACTTTGATGGAGAAGATCATGTCAATCGCAAATACAAGTCAATCAAAGAAGCTGATGACGCTGATTCCTGCTGTTCTTTTTGCTGTTGCATCGTGGCCAAATAATGTGCAAGCTGCAACGGCGCCATCTTGTGTTAGCCTTGTACAGTCGAAACGGGTAATATCACGGGCTCCTGATAGAATAGTAGCCACAGCTACGAATAGTTGCAGTGGAACACAACGTTTTCGTATGATATGGGCTTTTGCAGCAGATGGTTCTTGCCGAAGCATTCCGGCTGGTGGTGCGTTCACAGAGGAAAGGAGAATCGGGTTTTCTCCCGCACCGTATGTGAGCGAATTGCGAAAATGCTGATGAGGCTTACATAAAAATCTAGGCGTTGGTGAATTGTAACTGGAAGCATAAGCTTTCGCTAGCGGAAAAGTTATAGTTCCAATTACAGTGGACATCTGCCCCAGCTTCTACGCTTCCTCCAGCACTCGCCACAGCACCGCCATCATTTTGTTAGTAGTACTAGGAGAATAACGCTATAGCGTTAATTGTTGGGTTTCGTTCCTCAAACGCCACTTGCTTCAAGCCGGGGAACCCGTCCAACGCAGTGGCTCCCCAACCTACGCAGATTAAGGTTTTTATGGCTAATACCAATTCACAATTAAAAAACTTAGATGTAGCAAGGCTTTCAGAGTTTGCATCTGCATCAAATTTTTCGTGAAATGGTATAACTGAACTGTATTGGGTTATAGCCACATACCTAGTTTGTAGCACTCTAAAAAGCTATCTCAAATAAGTGTAGGACTGCCCCCAATAGCTTGCTTGCTATTGGGGGCTTATTAATTTACTGCGATGTCTGCAACAAACTCTACGTGCTACGCAAAGCTGTAACAGGATTTAGCTGACTAGCGCGGAGAGCCGGGAGAAAACCAGCGCCCACTCCCACCAGCAACGCCGATCCTAAGGACAAGGCTGCTGTAGTGCTTTCAAATTGGTAGGGCAAATCAAAAGTACCGGCAACCACCAATGTCAATCCATGCACTGTAATCAGCGCCACAGTTCCCCCCAATAAACTCAAAACCGCCGCTTCTAGAATGAACTGCAACATGATATCTTGCTTTGTTGCCCCGATCGCCAGCTTCAGACCAATTTCGGCAGTACGCTCTGCTACAGTGGCGATGGTAATATTGGCAATGCCGACACCACCCACCAATAAAGATATTACTCCCACTGCTGCCAGTGCCATTGAAACAGATTCAAGGGTTTTCTGCTGCTCCAGGATGTCTTCGACATTGTTAGTAACATAAAATTTTTGACTTGGAAAGCGCTGCTCCAACAATTTTTTTGTCTGGTCTTCCAAGTTTTTCAGGTCTTCGAGTTTGCGGGGGCGCATCCAAATAGTTCCAATATCCTGGCTACCCATTAAAGCGTTGTAAACCGACATCGGTATCAGTAGCTCACCTTCAGGCGCCTCGCTGTTACCTTTATTAGTCTTTACCACCCCCACAACGATATAGGGTCGGCGATCGGCATAAATGCGCTTACCCATAGGCTTTTGACCTTTGAAAAGTTTGTCCGCCAGAAATTGATCAATTACCACCACAGGTCTATAGCTGGCAAAATCTGCTTTTGTGAAAAAGCGTCCCTTCACTAATTGCTTACCAGATGTGAGCAAGAAGTTTTGGGAAACACCCAACATCAAAGGATTCTTTGCTTCCTGATCTTGAAAAAATGTTTGAGAAGAAGTTGGGGAACTGGAGGCACTGATTGCTTGCAAGCCCAAAAGCCGTTTTTGCAAGAATTTCACGTCTTCTAGCCGAAGAAGTTGGGACTCTGGGAATACTATGACCTGAGGGGCATCTCGCTCTGCCATTTGACGGGCAATCACTGCCCGACTGATGCTGCCAACCTGAAGCGTCGCCGTTACCGCAGCTACACCCATAAAAACGCCCAAGGTGGTTAGGGTGGAACGCAGAGCGTTGCCGCTCAAAGAGCGGCAAGTAAGAGCTAGTAGGTCAAAAGATTTGAGACTCATTGCTATTCGCTTTTAGTTTCAGTCGAATTGTCTTCGGGAGCGCTCGGCGTTCCTGATTCCGATTTGGAATCATCTGCGGGCAGCACCACTTGATCTCCAGGGCGCAGGCCAGAGGTGACTTCCACATTAGTCAACCCTTCTAGCCCTAGAGTGATATTTCTTTTCTGAGGCTTACCTTGTTTATCCCGCACCAATACATAGGGCTTTTCTTCAGAGCGCACAATCGCTTCCGTGTCCAAAACCACCACATTCTGCCGCTGTTGCAAAATAATCTCGGCATTTACCTGGCTGCCTGGAATCAGCTTGCCAGAAGGGGTATTAAGTCGCACTTTTGCAGATACCGTTGCTTGCCCCGGTTGTTGGCGGCTGCTTTGGCTTTCGTTCCCAGAAGAAGTGGTTGCTATAGGAGACAAACTTTGCACCCTTCCCTCAAATGACTGAGCATTAGGGCCGATAACGCTAATACGGGCTAATTGGTTGACTCGGACTTTAGACGCATTCAGGGTGGAAAGCTGGAGCGACACTAGTTCTTCGCTAGGGTCGCCCAAGGTGAGCATGTCAGTACGCACCTGAACCCCTTCCCCATCCTTAACTTTGATGTCGAGAACTTTACCATTAATAGGCGCAGTCAAGAGATTATTCTGGAGTTGCTGCTGGATTTTTTGCAGTTCAAGCTGAAGGCGTTGGAGTTCGCGTGTATCAGTGTTGACCGCTAACTGAGCCTCCCGCAGCGCAGATTGAGCCTCCATAATTTTGTTCTGCGTTTGCTGTTGCGTATTTTGTAGCTCTATGTGAAGGTTCTGAAGTTCGATGAGATCGGTGTTAACGGTTAACTGAGCCTGTCCTGCGGCAGATTTTGCGCGCCGAACCTGTTCCTCCTGTGTGCGAAGTTCATTTTTGGCAATGAAGCCCCTTTTATCCAGAGCCTCAAGCTCCTGGAGTTTCCTTTCCTCGGCTTTTAGGTCTTCCTCAGCTTCGACAAATTTTTGGCGATTACTTTCTAGGGTAAGTTCCTGTTTTTGAATCTGGAATTGCTTATTTGTCTGGTTTTCCCGTTTAGCTGCTTTTAGCTTTTCCTCGGCTTCAACAACTTTTTGGCGGTTACTTGCCAGAGTAAGTTGCTGTTTTTCAATCTGCAACTGCTGGTTGGTGAGGATAGTTTGTCGGTCAGGGTTACGCAGAATAATCAGTGGCTGACCAGATTTTACCTGATCGCCAAGCCGTACTGACACGCGATCGACTGCTCCTTCTGCTGGAGACTTAAGAGTTTGTTGACCACGCAGTTCAAGGATACCGCTCTCATTGATTGAGGTTTCAATTTTGCCGCGTTCTACGGTAACAACAGGCTGCTGTGCCGACTCTGCTGGTCGATTTTGATGGACATAAACTAGCCAGCCCCCGGCGCTAACCGAAGCCAAAACTCCTGACCAGGCTAACCATTTAACTCCTGTCTTAAATTTCTTTTTACCCTGCTCCATAAGTGTAGCGCTCGCCGTTTTTGAGGTCATACAATCCCTTGCGGCTGAATCAAATGGTTGAAGTAGCGTTGTCTAACTTTACCACCCGGCTGGGCAAGCTTGTATCAGCGATCAAAATTAGTATATTGCCTAACTCCACTTGAATATTCTGAAATTAAATCTAGTAATTCAAGGTTTTGAAACTTATTTTTTATGCATAATTCAAGGATTTATGTTTTTATTACTATTCAGATTCATGCAATCGCAAGCTGAGGTTATATCTGGTAGCTCATGGCCGTAGATGGTGCGTTTAAGACCATTGCACAGGATCTAATTGATAGTAACGTTGCAGTTGCTGATAAAGTGCCGGATGCTTAGACAGCAATTGGTGTGGTTTCTCAAAGAATGTCTCAGTTGCTACGGCAAAAAATTCTGCGGGATTCGTTGCACCATAGCTATCCATTACTGTCTTTACGCCTTGTAGAACATCACTACAAAGTTGCTGATATTCTTCTGTCATCACCTTCGCCCAAATAGCATAATCTGAGTTGTGTTGCAGTATAGGAACTCCTTCAGCTTTACCATCTTCTTGATCTAACTGATGGGCGAATTCATGAAGCACAACGTTACGTCCATCTTTCCAGTTATTAATGTCTTGTTTCACCTGTTCCCAAGATAGTACTAGTTGGTCATTTGTCCACGATTCACCCAGTCTTGCCACACGCCTTTCTTCAACAACATAATTTCCGATAGAAGTCGTTTCCTGAACAAAATAAGCGTTGGGATACACCAAAATCGAACGAAGTCTAGGAAAGTACTGTCCACGTTCATTTAATAGGAGTAAACAGGCGATCGCAGCAAGGGTCAGTTTCATTTCCTCCGTTACCTGTAATCCTCTACAGCCAATAAATTGCTTTTCTGCTAAGAATACTTGAATATGTCCCTGAAGTCGTCTGATTTCATCGGGAGAGAGACACAGATAAATAGGAAGGTTATTCTCGATAATTGCATTCCACAGTGGAGGAAAAGGACGGTGTTTGAGACGGTTTCTTCGCCTTTTGACTAGAACAGGATTGATTAAAATCCCGATGAGAATCAGCCCAATAATGATAAAGACAACTATTGTTTGAATCATTGACTTCTGAGCAGGTTACATATTTAAGTCACTGGCAAACAGAAAATTTAGATAAAATAATTGTTCTTGTTGTGGCTTAATAACTAAATTCAAATGGGACTTTTTTCTGTTGGATAAAGTTTCCTAATCCCACATATCACTGTTATTGAATCAGAATTATGCAAGATTGAACTTTGCTAGAAAGGGTTTTTTGAAGCCCTTGCTCAACTTTACTAATCAGTTTATCAAAAGCCTCTTGATCTGCTGTCAATTGTTCTTGAAGAGCTTTCTCTAAGTCAGGCTTTATTTGCTCACACATATCATCGATTTTTTTGTCACTCAAAAAAGTAGAACGAACCCAACTAGGTACATCTACATTTGTCTTGATTACTTCTTGAACACTCTTGCGATTTAGCTCCATTCCTGCTGCCATAACCGAAGCCCCATATACTAGTGCAATCGGCCAGGTTAAATGTCCAGTTAAAATGAGAGTGATGATGCTAGCTACAGTGCCTCCACCAATTACTACATTGACAATAAAGCCCACTGTCTCAGCCAGGATGGCATCTCCAACCCGTAACTCTGGGTTAACAAAATTTGGGTCAATGCTATCCTGGAACCTCAAGCTGCTTCTAGGTATCTGAAACTTTCGACATATTGGATCGGTTTGTGCAGCTAAATCGGGTTGGATTTTATTGCTAAACCAAGAAGCGCATTGATGATTAATTATCTGCACAGCGCGTTCGTCGGAGACGTTGCCGGAGGCATCGCTTTTGAGCCACTGTTCTGCCCGACTGATTAAAGATGTTTCCAAATCTGCTAAAGTTCGTATTTTGTTTTTTTGCCAATCTTTTAAAGCTGGTTTAACTGCGTTGACAATCAAGCCATCTGTCAAAGGCTTAGTTAATGATTCGATTAACTCCGGGATATGCCTTTCAATCAAACCTTTAAGCGTATTCGAGGTAAATAGTTTGTTGACTTCTTCTTTAAAAGCAGCAGCACGCAGATCCCATCGTCCTACTCGTGCTAAACCTAGTGCAATACATCGTTCCGGTTCTGGATCGGGGCGAAGCAGCGTTTCTGGTTCGGGAAACATTTCTTGACAAAGAAAGTGGGTAAACTTCATGCGAGATGCACCGCCAGTCATCAGCAAAAGTTTCGGCACGATTCCTAGTTTTTCTAGCTTTTCTTTCGCCTCGGTTAAAGAGTCGTTAAACGATCGCACCCAACTATGATGCTCCAGTTCCGGCAAGGGCTGGTTTAAAATTTCCTCCATCATCAATTTATTTACTTGGGGAATAAAATAAATCTGTTCGTTGATCGACTCGAACCCACGCGCAAAGGATTCAGGATCGTTGTATAGTTGTTCATTAGAAAAGTAATCTTCTTTAGCTTTGCGACAAGCAAGTTCACAACGAGCTTGGTGATGCGGATATTCCTTAAATACTTTTTCGAGTAATGCTTTTTGCTCGTGGTTGGCGAGAGTCCGGGCAAAAATAGCCTTGTCAATTAGGGATGCACCTAAAGTATTACTCCCGAAATCTATGGGTATTTCTTCTAAGCTTTTAACCAGAGTAAAATCTGTGGTTGAAGAACCAATATCGACAATTAGCACCGATCCAACAAGTTTGTCATACTCCAGCTTCCCGGCTTCTTTGGCTTGCATGAAAGCAGCCCGCGATTCAGGTACAACATTTATTTGAGGGATGCCAGCTTCTTGAAGTAGCTTTTGGTATTCGGTGCGATCGCTAACTGACCATCCTGAAGGACAACCGATGTAAAAATAGCTACCTTCCCCACCTTCAAGTTGTTTGCTTTCTTTCAAAAGGCGGTAGTAGGTTGCGACAAAAGTGCTAATTGTTTCCCGATATTTGGGATCGTTGTTGGGTTTTTGCTTGAAAGAAATTGCCAGTTGGGTAACGCCAGCTTGAATTAATGCTTGTTCTCCGACAAGATAACCGAGTTTAGGATGCCAGCCAAGGGCTGTAATTTGGTTCTTCTTGTTATTAATCTCCAGCATCTGGGGGGGGTCGATGCTTTCCACGATCGCTTTAGCTACAGCCGTTTCACCGTGTCCCAAATCAAAACCGATTGTTTCTAAAATTTCCATACCCTTATTGTCTATTATTCTCTAGCAGAGGAATATGCTGGCTCAATTACCCTACCGCGCCTAATTAAGCGATCGCCTTTCAACAAAGCAGGAGTTAGAGTTACGTGATCTTTGGTATCGGGGTCGATACTTGGCTCAAAGTCAAAAAACTTGCGATCGCTGTGAGGGTCATTTGGTCGGTAAATTTGAGCGTTAATTCCCTGAGACATTAAAATCTGTGGCAGAAGTTTTGCAAGTTCATAAGCCATTTGGGGTTTATCAAGTTTTGATGCGCCCATTAGCCTTTGCAGAAAATTTAATAGCTCTGGCAGTTCTTCTATTGCTAGGTCGCCTTCATGTTTATTCCATTCTTCTACTCTAGCTACTGCTAGGTCGATAGTGTTGAGAGCATCGCCAAGATGATCTAAAAATACTTTGCTATCAACCCTGAGAATAGGTTTAGGTAATTCCAATAGCTCTGAAGATATAGAATTTTGCTGGTTATTTAATTCGAGTTGAAGTACAACTTCTACCCCTAGAAGTAGAGAGGTTAGTAAGATAGCCATCCATGCACCTGGGGTAGTTTTAGTTAAAGAGAACAACGAACCTAAGATGCCTATATAAATTAGCCCCTTTAGCAGTTTTAGGATTAATCTGCTGGAAAAAAACTTTGTACCTGGGTTGGTAAATTGCTTTTGCTCTGTTGGAGCAATTTGAGAATAGTTAGCCGCAGCAAGAGTGGCGATGGACTGCCGCAGGGTATCCAGGAAAAAGGAAGCTAGACGAACTTGAGCCAAATTAAGCTTTTCAATGTAAATTCTTTCGAGATTATCAAGTCGATTCTGAACCAACTTAACTATCTCCTCAATGTTGGTTGTGTTATCAATATCTGTCTGGAGTTGGTTGCGTTCTTCGCTAAAAAGTGAAGTTATTGTTTTCATTGCGTTGAGTAAGACTTTAAGGTTATTAATAGGAGTGAAATGAGCAGACAACTGCTTATTTAAACCTGTAATCACATGATGACTGATGTAATTAATCTAAGTTGTGTAGTTCCAGTATTTTTGGCTGGAAAATTGCGCTCAATGTTATCTAGAAATCTTGCATATAGTTGAGATCACACGTAGACTGCTGATGAGGCAGGTTCACTGGAGCCTTTGAAGGACAACCATTGTCTAACCATTGATTGCAAATTACACCCATCAGAAGGAGGAGCAGAATGTTTATCTGCGTCATTGCAGACTACGGTATAGGAGATCCGGCATTTACAGAAGTCACACAACGTCTGCTGATGGCTTTTCCCCATGCCCAAATTCACTTGCTTTCGGTTCCAGCATTCAGTACCTTGGCAACGGGATTTTGGATTGCCCAACTAGGACTCAACCCAGGCCCTAGCGATCGCCTAATTTATCACAATTGTGCCCCTCGTAAGGATGATCCCGAAGCCCGTCGAGACAATGAAGGTGAAGGACTAACTTATGCGCTTTTATCCAATGGTGTAAAAGTCGTGGGTGTGAATGCGGGCTACACCCTCTCCTTTATCAAAGACTATACAAAGGAGTTGCGAGTGGTCAACGTTTCTCGTGGTGGCTCGCAGTTTCGCTCACGGGATGTGTTTCCTCCGGCGGCGGCGGCTATTATGAATGAAGATTTCAGCCTTCTGGGAGATAGCCTTAAGAGTGAGCAAATCCCAGATGTTCCACCGGATCGAATTGCCTGGATTGATGGCTACGGCAACATCAAAACAACTATTGGGGCCCATACACTTAACTTGGAGCCTGAAACCAAAATCGTGATCCGAATTGGAGATGTGGTCAGTGATGCAGTGTTTTCTGATGGTAGCTTCAAGGTGTCTGAAGGAACTTTGGCCTTTG
>JAHCSU010000091.1 GCA_023522315.1 Nostoc sp. CCCryo 231-06 | reverse complement strand
GACTATAATGATCGTGATGGTGGAAGGCTGGGCAATTATGGATAAAGTACTACAATAAACCTACTGTGCAAAGGTTGTAGGCACTAAATCGGTATGTCTAAAGTTTCGATTATCATTCCTACTTTAAATGAAGCAACTAACTTAGGGCGGACATTGCGCCAACTGACTTTACTTAATCCTCCTGCAATTGAAGTGATAGTGGTAGATGGTGGTAGCCAAGATCAGACGGTGACAGTTGCAAAGCAAATTTTTGAGTCATTTAATCAAACTTTGAATGTACAAGTTCTTTCATCTCAACAGCCAGGACGTTCTCTTCAGATGAACTATGGAGCATCAGCAGCAACTGGAGATATTCTTTGCTTTCTTCATGCAGATACTTGGGTTCCAGATGATCTAATCACCGTCATCAATAAGACTCTGGCAGAGCCTACCATTGCCTGTGGGGGGTTCATTTCTCTGATGTCAGGATCTCAAACAACTCGTTGGGGTATCTCTCTACATAATTATTTAAAAACCTACTACGCACCACTATTATTTAAGCCTCACCTATTTTTTCAAGGATTGCGTCTGTTGTTTGGAGATCAAGTAATGTTCTGTCGTCGAATTGATTTTTGGGATTGTGGCGGATTTGATGAGGCATTACCTATTATGGAAGATGGAGATTTATGCCTGAAATTAGTTAAAAAAGGACGTATTTATCTGGTCAATCGTATTGTTCACTCCTCAGACCGTCGCGTAGCCAAATGGGGTAGCTTCAAAGCAACTGCAATTTACCTTTACATTGGGTTTTTGTGGGGGATTGGCGTTAATACAAATTATCTTAAACAGTTTTATAAAGATATTCGCTGATTTAGGCTCCAGTCATAATAAAGATATGATATCCGCGTTGAGGCATTAAGGGGATAGTCTGTTTTCAAGTATGAGCGAATGTATTCGGGAATGGAGGGTGCAACCTTTAAAAAATCCTGACGATACCACTTCAAGATTTTATTACAGTAAAGTGTTTTGCTCTCCATGTCATAACGGACTTTTTCAGGGTTATTTATGAAACGACGTGCATCTTCATCTAATTGCTGACTGATTTGCTCAGGAAAGTAAGCTCCCGAACGTAGTAAAGGACAACCAACCGAAGCACAGACGATCGCAAAATGAATTCGTGGCTCCTGCAATTTGTCCCGTAGAATAGAATTCTCAATTTCAGCTAAACTGTAACTTTCCCCAAAGATATAATAAGCGCGACGTTGGAAGAACCACAAAAATGCTAGCCAGTTGGGAATCCCTAAAATTTGCGGACGAATCGATTTTATCGGGTATCTCTCCAAAATTGTCGAAATGGTGAACGCATTGTAAAGATTGATCCACAATGCCAATTGTTCGAGATTATTGCTATTAGATTTAAAAGCCAGATTTTTTTGCTTCGATAACCAATCTGCAATTGCTTGGGGTTGCTCTTTTTTCCAAGCAACATAGTCTACACGACCCTGTTGATCAACATACTGATGCAATAATCTGTCCCAAGGTTCAAAATCAATCATTATCGCTGTGTTGATATGTTAGCCGTTGTTTTTACCTATAACAATCAAAATTGAGAATCTTTCTCTCTTTATCTCTGTGTTTTCTGTGCCTCTGCGGTTCGTTTTAGATCCTCCGGTGTAGTGTCAGTTAGTTGCTGATTCAGGCGATCGCAGTGACAGAAAACATCCTCCTTACTGGATACTACGACAACTACTACAGTTCGGGCTAGCAAGAATGATTTTACCACTTGCTGCCTCTCAACTATCCAATTGCCAAAATAAGAGCCTAGATAAATTTTGGCAAAACTGGCAAAATTAAGCATAGACAAGTGTTTCGATAAAAAGATGGTTTGGAATCTGAAACCCTTATCCTGCTGTCAATACGTTAAAAAAACCTTGTGTCAAACCTTAAAGGAATTTTTAGGACTGATTATTTTTGCCAAGCCTCAGAGAAATGGGAGTTAATGGTTAAAGCATCATCATCTCACCCTCGTAAATTGGCTAAGGTATTGATCGAAATCAACAAAATATAACCCAATGAACAAACTTTTCCGCTTGATTTTGATATTGCTGAGTGCGTTGATTGCGATCGCAATCAACCTCAATGGCAGTGCAAGCCAACTCGACTTGGATGATAGGATCGATCGCTTCATCACAACTCAAATGAAGACTCATCACATTCCTGGTTTGGCACTTGCCATTACTCACAATAACCAAGTGTTGCACGTTAAGGGATACAGTACAGCAAACAACGAGCGACCTGTTACAGCACAGACCCAATTCTTGATTGCTTCGATGAGCAAATCGTTTACCGCAATTGCAGTGATGCAGCTAGTTGAAGCGGGACAAATTAATCTGGATTCACCCGTGCAAACTTATTTACCAGAATTCACCGTGACTGATCCAGCGTTCGCTGCCAAAATTACCATTCGTCATCTCCTCAATCAAGTGAGTGGTTTATCTGATTTAGGCTTTCCTGAGTTGCAGCTTTCTCAAGCAACAACAATTGGCGATCGTATTACTAGCCTTAGTCAAGCACGTCCCGTTGCGTTACCCGGCGCTCAGTTTCACTATTTCAATCCCAATTACGAAGTGTTGGCGCGAGTGGTTGAAGTGGTGAGTCAACAGCCATTCTCAGCCTACTTACAAACGCATATTTTTACACCTCTTCAGATGTCGCGGACGCTCAATGCAACTACAAGTGCTGACGCATTCCAAGGTGCTACCAACATGGCACAAGGACATCTGATGGGATTTGGACTTCCCTTCGCATATCCAGAAATGTCTGGTTATCTGAGCGGCAGTAGCGGGATCATTTCAACCGCAGAGGACATGGCAAATTATCTAATTTTCCAAACCAACAGTGGACAATTTAAAGAAACAAAATTGCTTTCTGAAAGTAGTGTGGCGCTGATGCACACTCCACCCAAAACCATCGGTAGTTCCTATGGCATGGGTTGGTTTAAGGGCAGCGAGAATGGTGAACCAGCGATCGAACACAATGGAATTTTGTCTACGTTCTATACGGATGTTGTGCTGTTGCCCAAGGAAAAGTATGGAATTGCGCTATTTTACAACATCAGTGCGTCGCCGTTAATTGCAATGGCATTTCCGCAAATCAAAACTGGACTGATTCAATTACTAAAGGATGAGCAGCCTGCCGCAGGTGGTTTCTCAACAACCTTGTGGGGTATAGCGAAGCGATCGCACTGTTAATGTTTATAGGTGTAATGCTGGCAATCCGCAGTTTGCTTTACTTACCGCAATGGAAACAGGCGATTCGTAGAATTCCATTGTGGCGGGTCTGGTTAGGGATTGGCTGCACATTCTTGCCAGCGCTTTTCCTACTCGTATTGCCTTGGCTATTCGCATTGGTGTTTGATCGATTCTTTGGATATGTACCACTGTTTCGATCTATGCTCGATCTGATGCTTTGGCTGAGTGTGTGTGCGGTTTTGGGCATAGTAAATGGAATTGCACGTTTGATACTTCTGGCGCGTTCCAATGGATCAGAGTATTAGAAAAGCAAAATTATCTATTCAATCTCACGTCAATTTCACAATCCAAAAGAAATTATTTTATGAAGAAGTTAAGCCAGACTGCCAATTCATCCCAAAAACCTAGATATAGCCCCTACGCCGACCTGTTGATTGGTTTCTGCGGAAATGATGAGATAGTTACATCTAAAATCACTTTCTGACTAATCAATATAAAACGACATTTAACGAATCACGATTATGTATACCAGCACATCATCAAATAAATCACCGCTAAAGTTCTTTCTACTGGTTTTTGCTCTTGCTATTCCATTATGGGTAATTGGAACAATGGTCAAAGTTAAAGGACTTCCTCTGGATGTTCCTGTTACTGACTTTATAGCCGCCTTTATACCGTTAATAGCTGCCTGCATCCTTGTTTATAAAGAAGAGGGGACTATTCCTATAAAGAGTCTGTTAAAAAGAGTTTTCGATTTTTCAAGAATCAGGCAAAAAATTTGGTATTTGCCTGTTATTTTCTTGATGCCAATAATATATTTATTGATATATGGAGTAATGCACTTGTTTAGACTGCCACTTCCTATAGGAGTGGAAATTCCGTTTCTAAAGAACGCGGTAATGTCTGTTGCCTTCTTCATCCTTGCTACAGGTGAAGAAGTCGGCTGGTCGGGATATGCCGTTGATGCTCTGCAAGAACGATGGTCTGCACTAACAACCGCCATCATTGTGGGCTTGGTGTGGGCAATATTGCATTACCCATCAATCATTCAACAGGGTCACGATTTGATATGGATAGCATGGGCAACTCTCGGTCTTGTTGGTATGCGGATACTTATTGTTTGGCTTTATAACAACACTGGAAAAAGTGTATTTGTGTGCATTCTATTTCACAGCATGGCTAATATTGGTAGGATTTTCTTTCCAAAAAACCAAAACCACAATCCGCTAGTTGACTATCCTGATATTCACTATTCAATAATTGCGATCGCTGCTATTATTGTAGTCTTTCTGTGGGAATCAAAGACATTAGCTCGGTATAGATATACTTGATTTATTTTATTAGAATCAGCATAAGAACACTAAAAATACTATTTACACAAAATGAAAAATAAAACGCATGATAATCTCGCCCCAAAATTTAGTCAATCACAATCATGGATAACAGCGTACCAGAAAAAAAGTCACCACTCAAATTTTTTTTGTTGGTACTTTTGCTTTCAATTCCCTTTTGGATACTGGGTGCTATGGCTGGGGATTTAACTAAAATATTAATACTGCCGATAAAACTCCCAATAATTGCGCTAGGGACTTTCTGCCCTTTATTAGCAGCAACAATTCTTGTTTATGAACAACGGAAAATGCTAGGAGTTAAGGAACTTTTAAAACTATCTTTTGACTTTAAAAAAATTAAAGACAAAAAATGGTACATACCTATTTTTTTTGTTATGCCCGTCATAGCCGCACTTTCTTATTGCTACATGAAGGTAACAGGCGGAATCATACCTGAACCTCAAGTATCTCCTTTATTTATTTTCATTTTTTTCTTTGTATTTTTTATTGGTGCCATTGGCGAAGAGGTTGGTTGGAGCGGTTATATTATTGACCCTTTGCAAAACCAGTATGGGGCATTTAACGCAAGTATGATTGTCGGTTTTGTTTGGGCAATATGGCATATTATTCCATATTATCAGGCGCATCAAACAACGGGTTGGATTGTGTGGCAATGCATCGGTACGGTTTTTTTACGGATAATTATGGTTTGGATATTCAACAATACAGGTAAAAGTGTTTTTGCGATGGTGCTCTTTCATACAATGATTAATATGAGTCCGTTTCTATTTCCAAATTATGACCCATTTATATTTGCTATTTTGTTAATCATCATTTCAATACCAGTAACATATCTATGGGGAACAAAAACGTTAGCTGAATACAAGTATTCGCAAATTCAAATCTGAAATATAACAGATTCTGATCAAGCAAAGAATACTTCGTAATTTTTAGCTATATAAAAAATATTAGAACTTATGAAAATAAGAACATCAGTATTTATTCTCCTATTTTTATGCACAGCTTTAAGCCTGAGTATTGCCAGTATACTTCCGCCAACCGGATTAACTAAAAAGCGAATTTATACATCAACCCAAAGTGCAAGGCTAGACGAAAGAATTCGGCGCGTCGAGAACGGGTTGCTTCTGCCGTTTATTGTCAAGGGTGAGCCGAATATGGCTATGAAACTTGTTAACCGAATGCGATTTTATAAAATTCCCGGTGTCAGTGTTGGCGTTATTAACAACGGAAAGATTCAATGGGCGCGTGGTTACGGAGTTCAAGAAATAGGCGGGAATAAATCTATAACTCCCGAAACGCTTTTTCAAGCAGCATCAATTAGTAAGCCGATAGTAGCAATGGCGATGTTACGACTCGTCCAAGAGAATAAATTGAATCTTGACGAAGATGTGAATGAAAAACTTGTTTCGTGGAAAGTTCCCGAAAACGATTTTACGAAAGAGCAAAAGATAAATTTGCGTGGCTTGTTAAGTCATAGCGCAAGTCTGACCGTTTCCGGCTTTCGCGGATACGCGGCAGATGAGCAAGTCCCGTATGTTAGATGGTTTGCTGTCCTGACTCTAAGAGAACTAAGTACAACATTTCATTAATTCGTAGCGAATTCTCTGTGTACCTCTGCGCCCCTCTGCGTTGAAATTTCAACCCTCAATCCGCCATAATTTTACGTAAAGCTGTACTAAGAAAATCGGGTTTTTCGATTTATTCATTGTACACACGCCGTCGTTTACTGGTCAGACCAGTTGCCAACTTTTCCAGCCATGTTGAGGCTTCTTTGTACAGTTTGAACTGGCTTTCACTGACACGAAACTCTCTTGTATGAACCATTCTTCTGCCCTGAACCCAATTTGTGCCGTGGTACTTGTGCAGCAATTCGTGATACAAAACAAACTCACTCACAAATTCAGGGACACTACCATTGTCAAGGGTCAAACTGATCACCACCCTATCTCTAGCTGGCTCATAGTGCCCAAACTTTCGGTAAGTGTTAATTTGGCTCCATGCAAGACGCGGTTTGGCAAGAGTTGCAGCAAAATATTCACGGTTTAGTTTGTCAAATAACTCATTTAGGTTATAAAACTTGCCTTGTGGGTTTTCTGCAATTACTTCCGCAATTAAATCAAGCTCTAGCAGTACATTACTGTATTCTTCAGAACTGGCAAACGACCTAATTAGTCGCGTATTATCTTGATTTCTTCCAAAAAGAGCAGATTCCACTAATGCTGTCATTACTTCTTCTGACGCATTAATGAACCCCTCATTAACAATAATATGAGCAGCATCACCAGACCTTTTACCCTTGTATAAAAGTGCAAAACTAGTGAATTCAATCATTAGTTTTACTGACTCTTGACCATGTTTTGTTAACATTTTTTTAGCAATTTGCTGCATAAAAAAAGTACTTTCCAGGTGAAATTGTAGGTTAACTTCGTCCGTTAAGAACTTCATCCAAGAGTAGATTTGCCGGGATGAACGACTTAGGTTTGCTGGTGTTGCTTGCTTGTTAAAACATATTTCTTCAATTGCTATTACTGTTTTTACTAAAGTTTGTGTTATTTGTTGAGTCTGTGTAGATTTTAGAGTATAATTAGAGACTAAGTTAAAAATCGATTGCAAAATAATATTCTGTTGCGTTTTAATATTTTTTAATCGGATATTATGAATGTTCATTATTATGTTATTGTTTCGAATTTTCGGATAAAAACTTACTACAAAAACCAATCATTAGGCTTACAAACTGTTAGCGCCCATACTTATGCAGAAGCAATAGCCAGAAACTTTTCTTTAAATAAGTCAAATATAGCTTTATTGAAGTAAACTCCCTTCAGTATCAGAAGCGATCGCTTTATAGTCGGCTCAGACTCCAGCACAAGCATGGCGAGGCTAAAGCAGAGCGCTATATTACACAAAACCCAGCATTCCTAGACATACTTATATAGCAGTCCTAAATCATTTGTGAAAATTATATATATATCTTTCTTCTTTCTTCCCTTTGCGTCCTTTGCGTTCTTCTCTAACGAGACGCTACGCGTTGGCGGAAGCCTCTCGTAGAGATGGCGGTTCGCTTCCTTATCTATATTTTTCACGAATCAAATCGGACTACTATAGCAATCCTATTTGAATTGTAAAAATTATCGAACCGCCATCGCTTTTAGCGTCTCCCCTTGGGAGAAGCCGCCAATAACGCCAAGAAAACAAGGAAAGAAGTTTACGAATTATTTAGGATTGCTATATATTTATTGCACCCAACCGAGAACCGTTATAACACTTGATATTTTTGTGCTACTAAGCAAGACGACGTAACACCATGATAGAACGGTCTGTAACTGGTACAGTTTGCTCACCCATAATCAATTTTCCTGGGCTAATAAAACGAGGCTCGTTAGTGTCAATAACTATTTCCCATTCCCTGTCCTGGAAAACATTGGGTAAGGCAAACTCAATCGTTTCGTAGTGAGCATTAAAAAATAGCAGAAAGCTCTCATCAATAATCCGTTCACCACGGGGGCCAGGAGTAACAATGCCTTCGCCATTCAAGAAAATTTCCATAGCTTTGGCATAACTAACTAGCCACTGCTTTTCAGTCATTTCGCTGCCATCATCATTAAACCAACCAATATCACTGATCCCAAAACCGTGAATAGGACGGCCTTGAAACCACTTACGCCGCCGAAATACTGGATGTTGATGACGAAAATAAATGAGTTCGCGGGCAAAATCTAGGAGTTCGGAATTAGACTTTTGTAAACTCCAATCACGCCAGGAAATTTCATTATCTTGGCAGTAGGCATTATTGTTACCCTTCTGAGTGCAACCAATTTCATCTCCTGCTAGTAGCATGGGTACACCTTGAGACAGCATTAGAGTTGCTAAAAAGTTGCGTCGCTGACGTTCCCGTAAGCGGATGACGTCTGGGTTATCGGTTTCTCCTTCTACACCGCAATTCCAAGAGCGGTTATGGCTTTCCCCATCCCGGCTATCTTCACCGTTGGCCTGATTATGCTTTTCGTTGTTGCTGACCAAATCATTGAGCGTGAAGCCATCATGAGCAGTGATGAAATTAATACTAGCACTGGGATTACGCCCGTTTGCTTGGTAAAGGTCAGGACTGCCAGTAAAACAATAAGCAAATTGCCCCAGGCTATCATCCTCACCACGCCAAAAATCCCGGACAGTATCACGATATCTGCCATTCCATTCAGACCAACGTAAAGGAAAATTGCCAACTTGATAACCGCCTTCTCCCAAATCCCAAGGTTCAGCAATCAGCTTCACATCTGCCAGAACTGGATCTTGATGAATAATATCAAAAAAAGCTGCGAGATTATCTACTTCATATAGTTCTCGCGCTAATGCCGAAGCTAAATCAAAGCGAAAGCCATCAACATGCATTTCTATTACCCAATATCGCAGGCTATCCATGATTAACTTCAGAACTTGGGCATGACGCACATTCAGAGAGTTGCCGCAGCCTGTGAAGTCCATGTTGTAACGGGAATTATCTTTGACCAAGCGGTAGTACACGGCATTATCGATGCCTCGCAGTGACAATGTTGGCCCTAAATGATTGCCTTCGCCAGTATGGTTATAAACTACATCTAAAATTACTTCAATGCCAGCAGAGTGTAAATCCTTAACCATCTGCTTGAACTCGGTCACTTGTTGTCCGAGTGAGCCACTAGCACTGTAACCGGAGTAGGGTGTCAAAAAATTAATGGAATCGTAACCCCAATAGTTTTTGAGTCCTTTATCCGCCAGAAATCCTGGAGAGGATAAAAAGTGATGCACAGGCATCAATTCCACAGATGTGATTCCTAGTTGTTGGAGATATTGAATTGCGGCTGGATGTGCTAACCCTGCATAAGTACCACGTAATTCTTCTGGAATTTCTGGGTGTAACTTAGTAAAGCCTCTAACGTGAGTTTCATAAATAATAGTTTCGTGCCACGGTATAGAAAGTAGTTTGTCGTCTCCCCAATCAAAAGACTGATCGACAACAATACACTTCGGCATAATTTCAGCATTATCTAAATCAGAAAAAGCTAGGTCTTGTTCTGGTGCATCTAAAGAGTAGCCAAAATTAGCTGGACTATCACTAATTTCCCCATCAATTGCCTTAGCATAGGGATCAATTAGTAGTTTGTTAGGGTTAAAGCGATGCCCAAGTTCTGGGGCCCAAGGGCCATGTACTCTAAATCCATAGCGTTGCCCAGTCCCTACTCCTGGTAGATAGGCGTGCCAAACAAAATTATTTTTTTCTGTTAAAGCCAAGCGAATTTCATGATTATCAGCATCAAATAAACAAAGTTCTACACCTGTTGCATTTTCGGAAAACAAAGCAAAGTTAGTGCCTTTCCCATCCCAAGTAGCACCCAACGGATATACATTCCCAGGCCATACAGCTATATACATAAGTGAAGTACCAAAAGCTAATTTTAGTGTTAGTAACAAACTTGAAGATGTGTTTAATAGTAATTTTTATAAGTTAATTTAAAGGTTCAGGCTAATAAATTTGAATTAACTAATCATATTACTATTTTTTCCTTAAAACTTTTTAAAAGTGGATAAAAATAACTTATTTCAGTTTGAGGCAATAATAAAAATTTTATATTTTTAACTGAAAATATTGGGATCGTCTTTTGTTACTACTAAACTCATCATAACTTTATTAAAAAGTTTATTTGCAAATTTTTTTAGCTTCGCTAGTTTACAAAAAACAACAAATATCTATATCTACCAAAGTGAATAAATTTATTTATACCAATGTGTATATTTACTTAAAACATCTTTTGTGAGAACTATAATACCAATTTTTTTATTGACTTATCAAACAGAATTCAGGAGTCAGGAGTCAGAATTCAGAATGAATTCTGTGCGAGTGGCGGATGAATAACCGGGTTTAAGACCCCCACCAAATCGTAGATTTGGTGGTCTTCAAGACGCTCTCTACGAGACGCTAGCGCGAACGCGGACTCGCTAACGCTGCGCTATCAGTCGCGGGTCTGAATCCCCGACTGATTGATTCTGACTCCTGAATTCTGACTTCTGAATTCTTCTTCAATGTTGTAGCATTTATATGTAGTAGCAGGCATGATCTACAGTGATAAGATGTCAAAGATGGGTTGCTTTTAGCGAATGCGCGATCGTTGTGGAAGAAATAATTTTACAACATCAGCCCTCTGTCTTCATCCTATTTTTTTAACAAAGATTTTGTTATGAGCCAGTATATTTTCAGTAGTCTCACGGCTGATGAAGAACTGAATTTTTCTGAAGAAACAGAGGTTTTTGTTTTCCCGACTTCTTTTGCCCAGCAGCGATTGTGGTTTCTGGATCAGTTAGCACCCGGCAATCCATTTTACAATGTGTCAGCAGCACTTCGCCTGAAAGGTTCTCTCAACTTTACCGCATTAAAGCAGACATTCAACGAAATTGTCCGTCGCCACGAAACCTTACGGACTACGTTTGTTATGGTAGAGCAGCAACCAGTGCAGGCGATCGCACCCAGCTTAACCATACCTCTTCCCCTAATAGATATACGCAATTTCGACCAAGAATGTGAGACACAAGTACGGCGAATCGCAATCGCAGAGGCTCAACATCCTTTCAATCTCACCACCGGGCCATTGCTGCGAGTGAAGCTGCTACAACTAGATGAAGCCGAATATGTGCTGCTGCTAAATCTACATCACATTGTTGCCGATGGTTGGTCAATTGGGGTGCTGATTAGAGAACTGGGAATATTATACAAAGCTTTTGTAGAAGATAAACGATGTCTGATATCTACGCTTCTGCCAGAAATACCCATTCAGTATGCAGATTTCGCCCAATGGCAACGGGAGTGGCTGCAAGCAGTGGGGGAAAACGGCTGTTCACCTTTACAGACGCAGTTAGCTTATTGGCAAAAGCAATTAGACGGGATTTCAGTGCTGAATCTCCCCACCGACCGAGTAAGACCAGCAGTTTCAACTTACAGGGGTGCAAAACAATTTTTAGAACTACCACATTCCTTAACTCAAGCGCTAGAAGCACTTAGCTACCAAGAAGATGTAACCTTGTTCATGACAATGCTTGCGGCATTTCAGACTTTGCTCTATCGCTACACGCAGCAAGAGGATATTGTACTAGGTTCAGCGATCGCTAATCGTAATCGTAGCGAACTAGAAGGGTTAATTGGTTTTTTTGTCAATAGTTTGGTGCTACGTAGCGATTTATCAGGGAACCCGACGTTTCGAGAATTATTAAATCGAGTGCGAGAGGTAACTTTGGGAGCTTATGCCCATCAGGATTTGCCCTTTGAAAAGCTGGTGGAGGAACTTCACCCAGACCGAGATTTGAGTCGCCATCCCTTATTTCAAATCGTATTTAGTCTACAAAATACTCCTATTGAAGCACTAGAGTTACCTGGGTTAAAGCTTTCGTTATTCGACTTCGACAGCAAAATTGCAAAGCTTGATTTAGAGTTCCATCTGTGGCGAGACTTGGAAACTCTGAAAGGAGAAATCGTGTATAGTACCGATCTATTTGATCAAAGTACCATTACGCGAATGCTGGGGCATTTCCAAATACTGTTAGAAAGTATTGTTGCCAATCCAAAACAGCGTATTTCAGATTTAGCTTTGCTTACTGAAGGAGAAAGACAGCAGTTATTAATTGATTGGAATGACACTAAGAAAACTTACCCAAATAGTAAGTGTTTTCATCAGTTGTTTGAGGCACAGGTGGAGCAAACTCCCGATGCGATCGCACTAGTATTTGGTAATCAACAACTTAGCTACAAAGAGTTAAATATACGCAGCAACCAACTGGCACATTATCTCAAAAAAATAGGTGTACAAACTGAATCTTTAGTTGGTATTTGTGTGGAGCGATCGCCATTCATGATAATCGGGCTATTAGGTATCTTCAAAGCTGGCGGTGCATACATCCCTTTAGATCCCAGCTATCCTCAAGAGCGTCTTAACTTTATGTTGCAAGATGCACAAGTTTCAGCTTTGCTGACACAAGAAAAATTACTTCAGCATTTTACAGAATTCTCAAATCCAATTATTAGTATAGATAAAGATTCGGCAGCTATTACACAATATAGCGGCGAAAACCCAAGCAGTTGCGTAACACTTGAAAAGTTAGCTTATGTCATCTATACCTCTGGCTCAACCGGACAACCAAAAGGCGTTTTAATAGAACACCGAGGGCTGTCTAATTTAGCAGCAGATCAGATGGAGGTTTTTAACTTGCAACCGAGTAACCGCATTCTGCAATTTGCATCATTGAGTTTTGATGCCTCAATTTTTGAGATTGTGATGGCATTACGAACAGGAGCAACTCTTTATTTAGCAAAGAAAGAATCTCTTCTACCTGGAAAAGCTTTGCTTCAACTATTACGCGAAAAAGCTATTACTCACATCACCCTAACACCTACGGTTTTGGCAGTTTTACCTACAGAATCTCTCCCCGCATTGCAAAGTATTATTAGTGCGGGTGAATCATGTTCTGAGGATATAGTAAAACGTTGGTGGAATCCTAGTCGTAGGTTTTTTAACGCTTACGGGCTTACTGAAGCAACCGTTTGGTCAACTGTTGCAGAAATTAAATCTGTGAGCGAAAAACCGCCTATTGGTCGCCCAATTGCTAACACTGAAATTTATATATTAGATAAGCATTTACAACCTGTACCAATTGGGATTTTAGGTGAATTATACATCGCTGGTGACGGACTAGCACGAGGCTATCTTAACTGCCCCGAATTAACTGCCAAAAAATTTATTTCCAATCCTTTTAATGATAAAAAAGGAGCAAGGCTTTACAAGACGGGTGATTTAGCCAGATATCGACCAGACGGTAATATCGAATTTTTAAACCGCATCGATAATCAAGTAAAAATTCGTGGCTTCCGCATTGAGTTATCAGAAATTGAAACAGTTATAAGACAGCATAATAAGGTAGAAAAAGCAATTATAATTGCTCAAGGCAATTTATATGATAACAAGCATTTAGTAGCTTACATTGTTTCTAAGTCACCCCAGGAGCAAACAATTATTGAACTACGTCAATTCTTAAAAGAAAAATTACCAGAATACATGATACCAAAAGCTTTTGTAATTCTGGATTCTCTGCCGTTAACGACTAATGGCAAAGTGGATCATTATGCACTAAAAGCAATTGACACTCAGAGCCGCTCAATCGATAAAGCCTTTATTGCTCCTCGTACTCCAACTGAGTCAACCTTGGCAAAAATCTGGGCTGAAGTCCTTAATGTTGAGAATATAGGTATTCATGACAATTTTTTCGATTTGGGAGGTAATTCATTGCTAGCTGTACGTTTATTAGACCAAATAAATAAACAGTTTGAGCGTGATTTACCCTTATCTAACCTGTTTTTAAATCAAACAATTGAAACTTTAGTAATTACTCTATATTCAAAAACAGATTCTCTAGCGTGGTCTCCTTTGGTTACGATTCAACCAAATGGCTCAAATCCGCCTTTCTTTTGCGTCCATCCAATATTTGGTGTTGTCTTTCCTTATTATGAATTAGCTCATCAATTGGGGGGAAATCAGCCACTTTATGGGCTACAGCCTATTGGAATTGATGGGGAAACTCCACTAAATCGCATTGAGGATATGGCTAGCCACTACATTAAAGCATTGCGCTCAGTACAACCAAAAGGGCCTTATTTTATAGGAGGTTGGTCTTTTGGAGGTTGGGTTGCTTTTGAGATGGCTCAACAACTTCAAAATTCTGGGGAAGAAGTAGCTTTAGTTGCTGTGCTTGACACTGTAGCACCAATTAAGAGCAATCTACCTTCTTTAAGTAATGCTTTCAAGTTTATTTTTACTACAGTAGTGCCATATATGTGGCCCTTTTTCGTCGATTATTTGTGTCTAATTACTGCTCCTAGTAAAAACCGGAATAACAGTTTAACTTCTCGATTGACTAATTTTAAGAAGCTGATGCGATCGCTCACAAGAAATCTGTTCTCACATTTCATCCAAAAGGAGGATGCCACAGTTAACCTTGTATCTAAAGAATCCAAGCGAAGGCTTTTAAGTGAGTCAGCAATTTTTCCTATGCTTCGTGTTTTTTATGCCAATAGCCAAGCAGTTCTCAACTACGTTCCGCAAGTCTACCCTAAGCGAATTAATCTTTTTAGAACAAAAGTTCAGTTAAACATTGCCGAGGAGGAGCCGAGTATGGGTTGGGATCAGTTAGCTATGGGAGGAACAGAAATTCATCATATTCCTGGCAATCACCTAACCATGCTGAGAAAACCTCATATTCAGGTTCTCGCCGCACAATTAAGAGCCTGTATTGAGAAAGCACAAACTTTAAAATAAGGATCAATATGTCTTCTGAAGAGGTTTTTGTCTTTCCAGTATCTTTTGCCCAACAACGGTTATGGTTCCTTGACCAGTTGATCCCTGACAATACTATTTATAATGTGCCGACAGTAATTCGCTTAACAGGTACACTTAACTTAACGGCACTGGAGCAGACTTTTAACGAAATTGTACATCGCCATGAAAGCTTACGTACTACATTTATAGTGTTAGATGGGCAACCTCTACAGGCGATTGCACCCAGCTTAACAATACCTATTTCTGTATTAGACCTCCAGCTACTGCCAGATGGTGAAAGGGAAGTTGAAGTAAAAAGCATTGTTACCGCAGAGATAGAACATCCCTTCAATTTATCCTCCGGGCCATTGCTGCGAGTGAAGTTGCTTGTACTTTCCAACACAGAACATATTCTATTACTGAATATGCACCACATTATCTGCGACGATTGGTCTATTGGGGTGCTGATTAAGGAACTAGGAATGCTGTATACAGCTTTTACACAAAACCAGCCTTCCCCTTTATTAGAACTGCCTCTTCAATACGCCGACTTTGCCCACTGGCAACGCGAGTGGCTACAAGGAGAAGTACTGCAAACGCAATTAACTTATTGGCAGCAGCAATTAAATGGTATTTCTATGCTGCATTTGCCTACCGACAAACCAAGACCAGCTATACAAAGCTATGAAGGAGCAACACAATTTTTTGAGTTACCAAAAAAGCTAACTGATGCATTAGAAAAGCTTTCGCAGCAAGAAGGTGTAACCTTTTTTATGATGCTGTTGGCAGCATTTAAAACTTTGCTCTACCGCTACACATATCAAGAAGATATTGCGGTGGGTTCGCCAATTGCTAACCGTAACCGCAGCGAAATTGAGGATCTAATTGGTTTTTTTGTCAATAGTTTAGTACTACGCAGCAATTTATCTGGAAATCCAAGTTTTCGAGAAGTTTTAGGCAGAGTACGAGAGGTAACACTAGGAGCTTATAGCCAGCAAGATTTGCCATTTGACAAGCTAGTTGAAGAACTGCATCCAGAGCGAAACTTGAGCTATCATCCGTTATTTCAAGTAGTGTTTAGTTTGCAGAATGCACCAATGTCGGCACTAGAACTACCTGGATTAGTGCCTAGCTTTATGAATATTGATTTAAAAAAAACGCGCTTTGATTTAGAACTACACTTATGGAAGTGTTCTGATGATTTTAGGAGCTTATGGGGTGCAAACTGGGAGTACTCTGAAGGACTCCGTGGCGTAATAGTTTACAACACTGATTTGTTTGATAAAGCTACTATCAGCCGGATGCTGGAACATTTTAAAACTCTGTTGTCAAGCATTGTTGCCAATCCAGAACAACGCATTGCAAATTTACCACTATTGAGTGAAGCAGAGCTACATCAGGTATTAGTGGAGTGGAATAACACTAAAACAGATTATCCTTATGCTAAGTGTATCCATCAATTGTTTGAAGAACAGGTACAGCATCATCCTGATTCTATAGCAGTAATTTTTGGTAACGAGCAACTCACTTATCAAGAGTTGAATATACGCAGCAATAAACTAGCACAATACTTACAAAAAATCGGGGTAGGTTCAGAAAAGCTAGTAGGTATTTGCATTTCACAGTCTATAGAAATGATAGTTGGCTTATTAGGCATTCTGAAAGCAGGAGGAGCATATCTTCCTTTAGATTCCAGCTATCCTCAAGAACGCTTAAATTTTATGCTGGAAGATGCACAAGTTTCAATATTAATAACACAAGAAAAATTGCTGAAGTCTTTTGAATGGTTATTGACTCCAATTATTTGCATAGATAAAGACTGGGAAATTATTACTCAAGAAAACAAAAATAATATTGAAAGTTGCATTATATCTAACAATTTAGCTTATGTTATTTACACTTCTGGCTCTACAGGTAAACCCAAGGGAGTAGCCATAACTCACAAAGCTGTAAATCGGCTAGTGTGCAATACAAACTATATAAAGTTGTCACCATCAGATAAAATGGCCCAAGTCTCAAACACTTCTTTTGATGTAGCAACATTCGAGATTTGGGGAGCGTTACTTAACGGCGCTCAACTTGTGGGTATTAGTAAAGATGTAATCCTTTCGCCTCATGAATTTGCATTACAGCTACAACAAAAAGAAATTAGTGTCTTGTTTTTGACAACAGCTTTATTTCAACAGATTGCTAGAGATGTTCCCCAAGCTTTTGCTTCATTGCGATATTTATTATTCGGTGGTGAAACTGTTAATATAAGATGGGTGAAAAAGATTTTTCAACATGGTGCGCCAAAGCATTTAATTCATGTCTACGGGCCTACGGAAAATACAACGTTTTCATCTTATTATCATATCCAAGGATTAGCAGAAGCAGCTATATTTATTTCTATTGGTTGCCCGATCAGTAATACACAGATTTATATATTAGATACGCATTTACAACCTTTGCCCATTGGCGTTACTGGCGAATTATATATTGGCGGTGATGGTCTGGCACGAGAATATCTCAATCACACGGAATTAACTAATGAACACTTTATTACAAATCATTTTAGTAATAATTCAAAAATACGACTTTATAAAACGGGTGATTTAGCCCGCTATTTACCAGATGGCAATATTGAATTTTTAGGTCGGATTGACAATCAAGTAAAAATTCGTGGCTTTCGCATTGAATTATCAGAGATTGAAGCGGTGTTGAATGAACATCCATCTGTGAAAGAAACAGTAGTAATTGCTGATGAGGATATACCTGATAATAAGTATTTGGTGGCTTATATTGTTATTAATGTAGTAGAAGTATCAGATTTGGCATTGTTACTACGTAAGTTTTTGAAAGAAAAGTTACCAGAATACATGGTGCCAACAGCCTATGTGGTAATGGAATCAATACCATTAACAGCTAATGGCAAAGTAGACCGTCGTGCTTTACCTAGAACAGATATAGTAACTTTCGATAGATATGATTATGTAGCACCGCGATCGCAAGTTGAAGAGTTACTTGGAGAAATTTGGGCTAAAGTCTTGGGAAAAGACCAGATAGGCGTTCATGATAATTTCTTTGAATTGGGCGGTCATTCTCTACTAGCGACTCAGTTAATTTCCCGAATCCGAGATACCTTTCAAATAGATGTAACTGTACGTAATTTATTTGAAGCACCAACTATTGAACAACTTGCTAAGTGCATTGATACAATGTTTTGGGCAGCAAAAGGTGCAGATAAAACTGAAACTATGGGACAAGAGCGAGAAGACGTTGAATTTTAAAGAGAAAAAATATAACCTTATTATTTATGTCATCCGGTATATGTGCGCCAGCCGCAGTAGCGATTAACTTAAACATTAGGAAAATACGCGAATTGGCGGGAGCATCCCAATTTTGCTTAAATCTTTTCCCTCACCCCCAGCCCCTCTCCCATCTTTGGGAGAGGGGAGACATAATTCTAGTTCCCCTTCTCCCAAAGATGGGAGAAGGGGTTAGGGGATGAGGGCTATCAAGGGAATGGCACATTTGGGATTCTCCCCGAATTGGCTGGGTTTAAGCTAAAGGGAATCAATAAAAACCCTTTGACTTAGTTGTTGATGGTATTTATCTACAGCCTCACTGCCTGCGTTTTTTAGTCTTGGGAGTTTTTAACAAGCTCACTAAGCTGTTATGCTGCCGTCTTCAGGCAAAAATCTCTAGTAGAAATCAACCTGTATTAGGAAGTGGGCTATGCATATTGGATTTCTCAACCCTCAAGGCAATTTTGATTCAGGCAATAGTCATATAACGAAACACCCAGATTTTGGGGGTCAGCTAGTCTATGTTAAGCAAGTCGCCATAGCCATAGCTCAAATGGGTCATAAAGTTGATATTCTCACCCGTCAAATTATTGACCCGGAGTGGCCAGAGTTTGCCCAAGTGATTGACACTTATCCAGGGATCGATAACGTCCGCATTATCCGCTTACCAGCTGGGCCAAAAGAATTTCTTTCTAAAGAGTTGTTATGGCCTCATCTGGTCGCTGATTGGGTACCCAACATCTTGAAATTTTATCAACAGGAAGGTGGTTTACCCGATGCTATGACTGCTCACTACGCTGATGGAGGACTGTGTGGCGTTCTAATTGAAGAGGAGACAGGCATACCTTTTACCTTTACGGCTCATTCTCTCGGCGCTCAAAAGATAGACAAACTGGAAGCCACCCCAGAAAATCTCACAGAAATAGACGAGCAATTTAATTTCAGATATCGCATTTTAGCCGAACGCCTAAGCATGAATCGCTCGGCTATTAATATCACTAGTACACAACAAGAACGCTTTGAACAGTATTCTCATCGAGTCTATAGTGGTGCAGTGGATGTAGACAACGACAACCGCTTTGCAGTGATTCCACCGGGAGCAGATTTCTCGATTTTCGGTGCAAAGGCACGTTCCGAAAATGAGGAAGCTACCCAAGAGTTCATTCAGGAGCGATTGGCACGGGACATTGCAGAAGCCCGTCGAGATTTGCCCGTTATCATAGCATCCAGTCGATTAGAGCCTAAAAAAAATATATTAGGGCTAGTGCAAGCCATCGCAATGAGTCCAACACTTCAGGAACGAGCTAACTTGATGCTAATTACAGGGGGGCTGGACGATCCTTTACGAGAGGAAGCTAATGACAGCATGGCTGAAGAGGTATTAGCCCCCATTCGGGAGGTGGTCAAAGAAAATGACTTGTGGGGCAAGATCAGTGCATTTGGCTTATCAGATCAGTCTCAAGAGTCACTGGCAGCAGCCTATCGGTTTATGGTTAAACGCCGCTCAGTATTTGCGCTAACCGCACTCTACGAACCCTTTGGGCTTGCTCCCTTAGAAGCCGCAGTTGCAGGTTTGCCAGTGGTAGCAACCAAGAACGGTGGTCCCAGCGAGAGCTTCCGACAGGGAAATAAAGAATATGGCGTACTCGTTGACCCAGAAGATCCTGCTGATATTGCACGGGGGTTGGAGCGGTTGCTATGTGATGCTCAGGAGTGGGAGTATTTTGCCCAAGCGGGTCAACAACGGGTGTTGAAGACTTACACTTGGGAATCTACTGCTGAAAACTACCTGTCTTCACTTGAGCAGATTTTGTCTTCACCGGAAACCCGCCCTCGCGCTGAACTCCTTCCCATCCATCCTTACTTCCGTAATCCAGAATCGCAGACCGATGTTTTTTTGGAAGAATTGAGCGACCTTTACTTTGGATCTAATCAAAAGGTACTAAGGAATGCGGATTAAATAAAGTGCAAAACTGGGGTCAAAGCAGAAGTTCTTACAGGGAAGACGGAAGTTGCTACAGACTGCGCGAAACACCGAAACGTCAAGGCGGAAGTTCTTGCAGGGAAGACGGAAGTTGCTACAGACTGCGCGAAACACCGAAACGTCAAGGCGGA
>JAHCSU010000090.1 GCA_023522315.1 Nostoc sp. CCCryo 231-06 | reverse complement strand
TGTGGCTTCAGCCCAGGGAGTGTCAAAAAACTTTGCTCAGGTATTGATGTACAAATTGAACGCAAATTGAACCTTCGCCAACACCAGAAGCCACGCGCTTAATAGAATTATGCCGGACATCGCCTACTGCAAAAATTCCAGGAATATTACTCTCTAATAAAAATGGGTCGCGTTCTAATGTCCACCCTTTAGGGCGAGTTCCGTTAGTTTTCAAGTCTTGTCCTGTTAAGAGAAAACCGCGATTGTCTCGTTCTAAAACCCCCTCTAGCCAATCTGTACGCGGGACTGCACCAATAAAGATAAATAGCGATGTTGCTTTTACAGTTTGGGTTTCGCCAGTTTGAGAATTAGCAATTGAAATCGCTTCTAAGCTAGTTTCTCCTTTTGCCTCAGTAACGCTAGAATGCACCATAACTTTAATGTTCGGTGTTTCATTAATTTGGTCGATGAGGTACTGAGACATACTTTTAGTCAAAGATTCGCCCCGGACTAATATTGTCACTTGGCTGGCATATTTAGAAAAATACATTGCCGCTTGTCCGGCAGAATTTGCCCCACCAATAATATAAACTTCTTCTCCTTGACAAGAAATTGCTTCAGTTTGGGCTGCACCGTAGTACACCCCCGCCCCCGTTAATTTTTCAAGTCCCGGTACGTCTAAGCGTTTCCAGGATACACCAAGGGCTAATATCAAAGCGTGGCAGCTAATTTCACTACCATCGGCGAGTTGTACAAACCGATAAGGATCTTCTCCGCGTGATTGGCAATCGCTGGTCGCCCCGTTCTCACGAGGTCAAAGACTTTTTAGCGCGCAATCAAGTACCCTATCAGTGGCTAGATATAGAGTCGTCACAAGAAGCCCAAGAGTTAGTTACTTATGCGGCTTGCGATCG
>JAHCSU010000009.1 GCA_023522315.1 Nostoc sp. CCCryo 231-06 | reverse complement strand
GTTCCTCAACCCAACCTACACATTTTTATTTTTTGGGCTTAACCGAACCGTATTGTCCCCACTCACTATTCATTCATATTCCGGTAAGTTGCAACTGCTGAAGGCGATATCCGGTTCAAATATCGGAATATCCAATATTTAAATATAGTATCTAAAATTACTGGAAATGTAGCAATAAATAAGAAGATAAAATCTCGATTGGCTGGTAATCCCCAATGACGTGATACACCTTCTAGAAGTACTTCCCAACCATGAGGAGAGTGGAAACCTACAAATATATCAGTAAACAAAATGATGATAAATGCCTTGGCACTATCACTAAGTCCATAGACAATACGATCAAAGAAATCTTTAATTACAGCAATAGAAGACTTGCTGACGACTAAAAGCCAGATAAAAGCACCCACCGAGAAAATATCTGCAAAAACATTTTTGATAGCATTAGAGCTTTCGCTCCGAAATTCTTCAGCAAGCTCAACCGCCCTCTTTTTCATTTCAATTTCTATCTGATCAGGCAACAGTGGCGGGGCATTTCTAATGAAATTTTCAAACTTTAGTTTTTCTTCAAATCTTTGTAATTCTCCAAGGGCTTCCTCTTCCATTTCGGAATTGAGGAATACTTGCATTTGCTTAGTGTCTCTAAACTCCTCAACAACTGGCCCTACTACAAAAGCTTTTGCTATTTGATGCGTCAGAAGTGGTACGATAATTAATAGTAAAATAAACCTGATAGATATTATTGTTCTTCTTTGAGCTTGACGAAAACTTTGGATTACCTCTTGTTCCGAATTAGGATCTAATTCAACTTGCAGACGAGTGATAGTACTTAAAATAGAGCGGGGTAAAACGCCTGTTGTATCGACTTTACCCTTTGATCTTTTCTCCCAGCCTTGAGTTGTTATTTTGGGTGGTAACGTTGGAGTATTGGCGAGCAGAGACTTGTCGTCAGATATCACATCAACTGGTAGATTTGGAGGTTGAACCACTAAAACGTTGGAACTTTTTTGATCAGAAATTGTTGTGTATTTGGATATAACTTGATCGATAAAGTTTAGCTTTTCCAAAACCAAAGAAGGGCTAGGATGCTCTATACCTGCTTTTTGAGCAGCTTTTGGGTTCTCTTCATCTAGGAACCAACGGCTTGCTCTAAACTCTGTCAGCCGCATCTTGGCAGTTTTTAATAACTTTTTTAAGTCTGACTCAAAATAATCCATCACGCTGTTACTGTACATGGCTGAGTCAATTTCTATTTTATTACCATTGAAATGCTTATTTTCTATTTCCTTAATTTTTAATGCTGCATCATAAGCTTGATGTAAAGAACGTTCAGGAGTCTGTAAATACCATCGGTAAGTATCAAGTAAAAAAGAATAGATTTTTTGGCTAAAAACAGAGTTTTTCATTGGAGACAATCATCCAGAATTATTTGGTGATTCTTAACCTTAAGTTAACGCACGAGATATATTAGCAAATCTACAAGGAGAAAGTTTGTGGTTTCTCATTCGGTTTGGATTGTTGGCACTAGCCGTAGTGGTAAGACAGCTCGCTTGATAGAGCAATTTTGTAGTTGGGTACAACCTGAGAAGCAGTATACTGAATCATTTTATACTAAAAAACCAGGACGTAAAAAAGGCATTCATATACCCGAATTTTTATATCTTAAACAAACAGAGCCAGGAGTTTTAGTCTTAGCTGCCAATGATGATAATCGCCGAGAATTAGGGGATATAATTGTTACATCTACCTTGGGGAAATATCCGGTGCGTGCCAAGACACCGCTAGGTTTTTTTCAGGATGAAGTTATTTTATTTTGGCCGTTGCTAATTAACTCTTTGAACCTGAAGGCACAGTTTCCGGTAAGATTGCGACCAGAAACAGAACAAGAGTTAGCAACTAAACTCTGGCGTCCCCAATTAGACGAAGAAATTTTACGTGTTGCGGGAGTGAATGAATCTCGCTTGGTGCGTCGTATTCTAGACTTATTGCAATTAGCAGCTTACAGTGGTGTACCTTGCGAAGATATTGCCCAGATTTTGACAAGGGGTTTGGGGGAAAATACTACAACTTTAGAACCGGAATTTCTCGCCTCTTTGCTCCTAGATTGGCGTAACTGGTGTTTAGAGAGGGGGTTACTAACTTATGGCATTATTACTGAACTTTATAGTCAGCATTTATTAAGCGATCGCAATTACCAGCAGCACCTAACTAAGCGCTATCAGGCGGTACTGGCGGATGATGTAGATGATTATCCTAGCGTAGCGCGTCTTTTGTTTGAGTTGCTATTAGATCAAGGTGCAGTCGGGGCATTTAGTTACAATCCTGATGGTGCAGTGCGATTGGGATTGGGAGCAGATCCCAACTACCTAGAAGGGTTAGCAGAACGTTGCCGGGTAGAAATCTTGACTGGGTCGCCTCCAGAGTCCCTTGGTGAGCAAGCTAAACAGATGGTGGAATTACTCACAGAACCGATGGTACTGTTGAGCTTACCAAAAACGGTGCATTCAATTCAAACCACCTCCCGCGCCCAACTATTGCGGCAAACAGCAGAGGAAATTGTTAATGCTATCCAATCACAGCAAGTGAAACCAGAAGAAGTGGCGATTATTGCACCAGGTTTAGATGCGATCGCTCGTTATAGTCTAGTAGAAATCCTCGTCAAGCAAAACATCCAGGTTGAATCGCTCAATGACCAACGTCCCTTAATTAGTTCACCCGTCATTCGCGCATTACTCACCATGCTGGCACTAGTTTATCCCGGCTTGGGACGCCTTGTAGATCGGGATGCCGTGGCAGAAATGCTGGTTGTGTTGAGTAGGAAACAACAACCACCAGAAAACTCTACAGACGCAATGAATCGGGTATCTACAACAGACGCGATGAATCGCGTCTCTACAAATATTGATCCGGTTCGCGCTGGTTTGATTGCAGATTACTGCTTTGTACCGCATCCCGATCGCCCCAATTTGCTACCAGTATCAGCCTTCGAGCGCTGGGATAGAATCGGCTATGCAGCGACTACAGCATATAATGAGATATTGCAGTGGTTAGAACAGCAGCGATCGCAACAAGAATTGCGGTTAATTCCCAGTCCCATTTCCCTCTTAGACAGAGTAATTGTGCGCTTTTTGTGGAATGGTAGCAATCTCCCCTACGAACAACTAGCAGCATTACGAGAATTATTAGAAACCGCGCAACACTACTGGGAAATTGACACCAGATTACGACAAATTGCCCCAGTTGAGACAACGCCTCACACAACTATTATTGAATTCATTCAATTACTGCGACGTGGTACAATCACCGCCAACCCTTACCCTGTGCGTCCCATTGGTGGAGCGAGAAAGGCTGTCACCTTAGCAACTATATTTCAATATCGATCTAGTAGGCGATCGCACCGTTGGCATTTTTGGCTAGATGCTGGTTCACCTCTGTGGGCAAAAGGTGGTGCAGCGACTTTGTTTGGTGCGCCGTTTTTCCTGCGAGACAGGTTAGGCGAACCTTGGACAGCAGAAGATGAGAAATTAGCAGAAGAACAACGACTGGGAAGGATTTTGACAGATTTACTGTCTCGTGTATCCGAGAGAGTTTATTTGTGTCACAGCGATTTAGCCGTCAATGGACAAGAACAATTAGGGCCGCTGTTACCCTTAGTAAATGCTTGTGTAACGGTTATTTCTGAGACTACTGCTAAGTAAAGTTTAGATCCCCGACTTCTTAAAGAAGTCGGGGATCTTGTAAAATATTTGTTTGTATTTAGTAGTAATTGTCCCCTTTTTAAAATTGAAGTTTGGGGTTGATCTTTGCAACTTTCGGGACTGTGGTTGAATTGGAAAACGAGAGCGAGGAATGACTTGATCGCGCATTACAGCACTTCCTCCTGCTATGAGGTACAGATACTTGGGATGCTATTAGGACATACAAACGATAATTCGATCAATTAGTGTACCTCATAACTTCGGGAAGTGCTGTAAGAGCAAAGGAATACTAAGAAGTCCCAAAATAATTACGACTCCAGTCATTATCCAAACCATTAACCTATTTGGTCTATAATCTGCTCGTTCAATTTGCCAGAAAACTTGATTGTATCGCCACGCAGCTAACGCAACAGTCAAAATTCCACAAATTACCAAAGCAAGACCCAAATTTTCCGAATTGGATAATGGATTTATCGGAGGTTCTTGTTGAGTAATAGCAATATTCAACTGGCGCAGAAATACAGCGCTTCCGGCTATTATGCAATACAGTTTTCCTCTTGCCCCTCTCCTATCATAGCTTTCAGTTTTGAGGATGTACCTCATAGCCGCCGGAGGTGCTGTATACCAAATCGTGCAATAGCAAAACCAAAGCTAATTAATGCAATAGAAGTACGTAGCCAAGCAAGAAAAGTCCGTTCGTTCGCTTGATGCTCCCTTTGACGGTCAATTTTGGGTATTTTATCCATGAGTATCTTCTGACGCCAATTTACCCCTGAAAAGTATTCATAACATTGATGAATAGCATGGAGTAGCGCCACAAGATCAACAAAGTCTAGTGAGGATTCTGAGAAAACCGCCAAAATCTTTAGGGTGGTGCGAATTCCATTCGCCAGGGCAAACGTGTTTTTACACTCATTGAGATGCTCCCAGTGAAACTCTGTTTTTTACCACCGATTTCCCTGTTTTTCCTTGTACAAATACTCTTTTAGCTTACTTTTATGGAACTGTTGATATTCATTTAGATTATATTGATGGATGCGAATTCCAAGACTTGATCGCTTTCCTTCAAGAACTTGTGCTATTTGATTATTCACATCTGGGTAGTAGTGACTACCATCATAAGTATTATATGTTGCTGTAGTGATCTCTGAAGGATATGAGAAATCGTATGTAACATCGTAACTCTTGGAAGCTTCGTAAATTGCCTGTAATTCGCAGTCTAGCAAACCACGAGCATAGCTTTCATTGAAAAGCTTCCAAACTGAGATTGGTGGTACATATCCAATAATTTTAGCATTTGGGAATATATGTCGTATTTGTTTGTAATAAGCGATGCGAGAAAAGTTACATTTTTCTTGAGTTTTTTTATCTACAAATTCAGGTTTGTATTTAGGGGCATTATCAAAAACTTTACCTTGGAAATCTTGATCGTAGAATCTAATCTCTGTATTTAACCTAAAAATTGTTTTCAACGATAACTGCAAAGTGTCTAGGGAGAATAGATAAGACTGATAGGCGGGTTTTGGTTCTGCTACCTCAACTTTGTTTTTAAGTGCCGTCTTTTTATCAAAAGTGAAATTGTAAGCGTCTATCCCCACATATATTTTTTGAGGATTAACTCCTTTATCTTTAACATATTCGGCATATTTAGCAAACTCCTCAGCTGTTCCAGCACTGAAAGAATAATTGAAACAAACATTATTCTTGAGTGTCTTACTATTTAACAGAGTTACACGAGAGCTACCAAAAATCAGGCAATCATACTTTTGCCTATCACTATGCAAAAATAGATTAGTTTTGCTCAATCTTTCATTATAGGGAACATTTACTTGATTTAACTTGTTCCCTTGAGTGTACCAGAGTGGGTCAATCGCTACATTTACTACTCCAAAAAATGAGATAAGTGTACTTACCATCGTCAAGTAGGTTTTCAAATAAGCAAACATCAGCTTTGAGTCTCTCTAGAACTGAAAATACAAAAATTCGCTAACTTTGGTAAGGTGCAACAGCGCGATTACAGTTAAAACTGAAATTACTAAGGCATAGGTTTGATTCGGTTGCCACTGTAATCTAGACCAGAAAAGGCTATTAGATGAAAGTTTTTTTACTTTTTCATAATTGAAGACTGGTTCATACTTGCCCATCCATTCTTGAACATTAGGTGTCAACCAGACGATCGCAAGTAAAATAGAAATATCAATAATTGCTTTTGTTAAACCTGATTCAATAATTTGAGTACTGAAGAATAGGCCATTTAATCCGATCATGCCTTTGACAATTACGAATGCTGTAGCCATGTTTTCTGCTCTGAAGAATACCCATCCGAAGACAACCGCGAGAAATGTTATAAACCAACCTAGTTTTAGAATTAGCCAGTTATCTGTTTTCAAATCATACTTTTTTTGTAAAACATTCCATTCATGATTAATACTTAGATAGGTTCCATGCAATCCACCCCAAAAGATAAATTGCCAACCTTCACCGTGCCAAATTCCTCCCAGCAGCATAGTTACCATTAAATTCAAACTACGTCTAATCTCTCCTTTGCGATTACCACCTAGAGGAATGTATAAGTAATCTCGAAGAAAGTTAGAAAGAGTAATGTGCCACCTACGCCAGAAGTCGCTAATGCTGGCAGCTTTATAAGGTGAGAAAAAGTTAACTGGTAACTTAATCCCAAACATCCTAGATATGCCAATAGCCATGTCGGAATAACCAGAAAAATCAAAGTACAACTGCAACGTGTAGGCTAGCGCACCAACCCAAGATTCTAAAAATGTGGGGAAGATACCAGCAGCAGCAGTATTAAATACTGGGCTTGCATAAGCAGCAATGTTATCTGCAAAAACAACTTTCTTAAATAATCCCAAACTGAAAATGGTAATACCTACTGCCATATTCTCCAAGTTAAACCTACACACGCTTTTGTCAGCGAATTGTGGCATGATCTCTGAGTGATGAACAATCGGCCCAGAAATTAGCTTAGGAAAAAAGGTGATAAATAGGCAGTAGTCTACAAATTTACTATCTTTGGCTTCGCCTCGGTAAGAATCAACCAAGTAGGTAATTTGCTGGAAAGTAAAGAAGGATATCCCTAATGGCAGGATAATATTTTGTAAATTAAAGTTTATACCTAATATATCGGCTGTACTTGAAACAAAAAAATTAGCGTACTTGAAGCAACAAAGGATGATTAAATTACCTGTTATTCCTAAAATAAGCAGTGTCTTTTTTCTGACTGGTGAGTTTAACTCTTGGTTGAGTGTATAACCTATAAAAAAATTTAAGCCAATTGAAACTAGAAGCAATAGTAAGTATCTTGGGTTCCACCAACCATAGAAAAATAAAGAAGCAGTCACTAACCAGGTGATTGCTAAACGGTGATAACCATATTTACCAAGAAAGAAAAATATGAAAAGAGTAATTGGCAAAAATATAAATATAAACTCTAGACTGTTAAATAACATACATATTTTTTGTGGCCGAAGAAAATTATACGATTACATGTATTATTGGCACACAATCTATTTATCTATATTTACTAAACTTAATAAAATTTAATGAAAAAGCTACCGAACTGTTGGTCGGTGAGAATGGCTGTACTGAGAATTCCGAGAAAACCCCAAGCGATCGCTAGAATCTTTACAATAGTAAATAAGGTAAAGATATATATCAGAGTCAAAATCAATGGCACTATTCGGATTTGGCAAAAAGGCAGTTATACCCACACCTGAAGACGCTTTGTCAGGAAGGGCACAATCTATATCAGTACCCGCCGCTCATTATGTCAACAAGAATCCCTTACAACCCCCTTATCCCGATGGATTAGAGAAGGCAATTTTTGGCTTGGGCTGTTTTTGGGGTGCAGAACGCAAATTTTGGCAGCTTAAAGGAGTTTACACCACCGCAGTGGGTTACGCTGCTGGTTTAACACCCAACCCCACTTATGAAGAGGTATGTAGTGGACGAACCGGTCACAATGAAGTAGTTTTGGTTGTGTTTGATCCCAAAGTAATTAGTTATGCCGAACTACTCAAAGTCTTTTGGGAAAGCCACAATCCCACCCAAGGGATGCGCCAAGGTAATGATGCTGGCACTCAATACCGTTCGGGAATTTATGTATATTCCGAAAGTCAAAAGCAGCTAGCAGAAGCATCGCGGTCAGCTTATCAAGAAGCTCTCAACGGTGCAGGTTATGGTAAGATTACCACAGAAATCTTAGATGCACCTGAATTCTACTACGCTGAAGCTTACCATCAGCAATACCTGGCTAAAAATCCCAATGGGTATTGTGGTTTAGGAGGGACAAATGTTTCTTGTCCCGTGGGTGTAGTTGAATCGCAAGTTAGTAGTTAATACAGTACAGAAAGTATTAGGATGGTGCGTTACCCAAGGGCATAACGCACCTTACAAGATTACGAATTACGAATTAAATGAGCTATGCGTTTTAACACTTTGACAACAGTATGTAAGTCATCTCCACGATTTAGTGACAGTGTGTAAGATAATGCATATCTCGGTGTACCCTGTTTCGTCAACTTAATAAATTGAAATTCTCGACCATTGATTACAAAACCATAGGTAGGTTTATCATTACTAGCATTAGCCAACATATAAGCTAATGCTTGAGGAATTGCTACCTCCAAAGAATATTCTGCTCGTTTCGCCTCAATAACGAGAACCCAAAATGGAGGATGGAAAACCAAGATGTCAATACGTCCTCTGATAATCGTGCCTTCATTTTCAGAAGAGATTTTTACCTCTTGTTCTGAGGCAATGTAGAAAGGCGGTTGATAAAAACCTGCTAGACGCAATAGTGGAGACAGCACCACCATTTTAACTACAGGTTCTAAAATAGGATATTTCGATAGATACAAATATTCTGCCTTGACTTCGTTGAGAGATTGCTTTTCTAAATCATTCAACTCAGGTAAATCATGCCGCCATTCCGAAAAAAAATCTTCGTCGTCTGCAAGTTGTAGGCCAAATTCATCAATTAGTTGGGCTAGGGTGATATCTTTTCCTTGAAGAATTTGAACCATTTGCTGAACCCTTATACTTATCTGCCTAAAAAATCTTCGCTTGATATTTACCCAAAGGCTTACCTTACAGTGCAGATTTGAGCAAAGCGATCGCTCGAACCCATAACATAATACTAGTCGGCGCTCCAATTAGAATACCAGCGATCGCCCAGCCTCTTTGATGCGCTTTGAATTGTTCAATACTGTTCCACCGTCTACTTTTCCAAGCCCATTCATTGCCTTTTGCCCCGAATGCGATCGCCAAAAACCACGAAAATTTTGGTATAAAGCAGAACACTCCACACCACACTTGATTCGGCCACATCCACAACCAAGGCATGAGAAATGCGCCCCAATTCCAACCGAGAATTTCCTCTGGGACTGTTTCATTGTGATTATTTATCCCACATCCAGAATTATTGATTATTTCTTTTAGGGGCAAAAGCTGATTCTTGTTTGCAGATTTGATAGCCAAACGAGATTTGAGAACATTCAGCGCTTCGCGGGCATTAGTAAATCGTTGTTCTGGAGCAGGTTCTATCAACTTTTGTAGCCAACTGACAAAACTAGGACTCAAGTTAACTCGGTCAGTAAATTGCAGTCGCAAATCCTGCTGGGGTAAATCACAAGGGGAAGTTCCTGTTAACAAATGAATCAGAGTCGCACCCAATGCATAGAGGTCTGAAGCCGCAACCGCTCGACCACCAAATTGTTCCATTGGGGCATAACCATAAGTACCTACAACGGTAAAAGTAACGCCCTCTCTTGCCGCTTTATCCTGAACTGCGCCAAAATCAACTAAATAAATCCGATTATCTTCGCCCCAGATTAAATTACTCGGTTTAATATCTCTATGCAATACCCCTGGATTTAATTCATGTAGATAGGTGAGAATATTTAAAACCTCAACAGCAATTTTTCTAGCTCGCTTTTCACTAAACCTTTCGCCAATAGCAAGTTTTTCCTTGAGCGACTCACCAGGAATATATTCTTGTATTAAGCCAAACCAGAGTGTGCGATCGTCGATACAAAAATAATCTATATATCGAGGGATGCGGGGATGATTTAGCTGTTTAAGTATTTGTGCTTCCCTCTCAAACAGTTTCAAATCATCCCACTGGACAGTACCGCCAAAGGCCAAAAGTTTGACTACAACGGTCGAATTTTCGCTATCAGAGGCTTGTAAATCCTTTGCTAGCCAAGTTTGACGAATTCCATTGTTGCCGAGTTGGCGTTGGATTTGATAACGATCTTGTAATATCTGTTCTGGTTGCAGCATCTTACACCTGCTGGCAATTTACTCTGATTCCCTTACTATTCAAGGATAGTCATTATCTAGAGAAATTGTGTGAGCCAGATAATTTTTTGAAAAGAGAGTACCTAAACCGTGAAAAAATTTAGAACACTCGATGAATTTGAAGAAGAATACTTCCGTAAGCACCCGGAAGAAATCGACGATTATTTGACTGAGATATTTCAGGAATATGCAGAAGACAACGATTACGGTACTTTGTTGGCATCCTTGCGAGTCGTTGTCCGTGTACGGGAAATTAACGAGATAGCTATTTTACGTGATTCTACAGATAATTTTTGCGATAGTAAGCTTGATATTCCGCAGACAGCAGAGGTTCCCACCAATTACGATGATTAAGATACCACTCAACTGTTAAACGTAAACCCTCAGCAATCGTTACTGAAGGTGTCCAACCAAGCTGAGTTTTAATCTTGTTGGCATTAATTGCATATCTCCTGTCATGTCCCTGTCTATCCTTAACAAAAGTAATCAACTGCTTTGCTGGACGCACTGGTAAATCAGGTGCTAATTCATCCATCATCTGACACAAAAGTTGTACCAGGTTGAGATTTTCTACCTCATTGTTACCACCAATATTGTATGTTTCGCCTGGTTGACCATGATTGATTATCACATCTAAAGCACGACAATGATCGCCCACATAAAGCCAATCGCGCACATTTTTACCATCACCATAAACAGGTAATGGTTTACCTATCAAAGTGTTGATGCACATCAGAGGAATTAGCTTTTCGGGAAACTGATAAGAACCGTAATTATTAGAGCAATTTGTGATAATTGTCGGGAGGTTGTAAGTATGGTAATAAGCACGCACTAAGTGATCACTACCGGCTTTCGAGGCTGAATAGGGACTATTGGGAGCGTAAGGTGTAGTTTCACAAAAAGCTGCATCATCTGTGGCCAAACTACCGTAAACTTCATCAGTAGAAACGTGTAGAAAACGATAATCAGATGGCTCTGCTTTTGCCTCCCAATGTTTCCGAAAAGCTTCTAGCAGCGTGAAAGTGCCTACCACATTAGTTTGTACAAAAGCAGCCGGCCCAAGAATTGAACGATCAACATGAGATTCAGCAGCAAAATGGGCGATGGTATCTATATTTTCGGTTGCTAGTAACTGATCTACAATGGTGCGATCGCAAATATCCCCCTGCACAAACCGAAAATTCTCTCTTCCCTCAACCAGCGCCAAATTCAGACGATTTCCCGCATAGGTAAGCGCATCCAACACCACCACCCGGTCATCTGGATAAACCTGACACCAATGATGGACAAAATTTGCCCCAATAAACCCCGCACCCCCAGTAACTAATAACCGCCGACTCATTCAATTTCCTCTCTTATCTCTGTCTTCTCTGCGCCTCTGCGGTTAGTTTCTATTACTTAAAATATTTCTTCCTCAGCTTCCCATATATCCTCTGAGCGAGCAATTGTGCCACACGTATTCTCGTCAAACTCTTAATATTAGATCGCTGCTGTACTTTGTGGTCAAAAAAATCATTTAACTCATCCATAATAACTTGGAAACGCTTAATAATATTTTCAGCCCGATATTCAGCCAAAAACTCTTCAGTCAAACTAAAAGCTACTGAAGAATCAATCACCTTCAGAATACGTTGGACATCATATTCTTGAGAATATCCAGCAATTTTATAGCAATTAAATCCAGGGTCTAAGTAATCAGCCAGTCCACCGTTGACACTAGAAAATACTTGACAACCACAAGCAAGAGCTTCCATTGGTTGTAGACCAAATCCTTCGCTAACACGCTGTTGTGCCCAGTACTCAGCCGAATCATACAGGTAAACCTTCGCTCGGTTGAATAGTCCAGGTAAATCCTCTATGTATGAATCAACAACCAATACTTTACAACGTTTTTGTAACGCTGGAATCAATTCTTTAATTAAATACTCAGAAGACTTCCGAGCTTGAACTAAAACATCAATATCCCGTTCCAGTGCTAAATTTTGAAACTCCTCAGAAATTTGATTTGGCAAATAATAAATGAGAGAATTAGGTGATTTTTCTCCCCAATATCCCATTGTATAGCGGCTAACAGTGATGATCGGAATACTCGCAGGTAGCCTAAATGGATAACCTGCACTATGTGCATGGTAAACAACATTGTATTGCTTAAGTTTAGCCACGAGTTGAGCTACATCAAATCCCCAACTGATGATAAAAATTACATCACTTAAATTTTTCTCTTTTAGCAAATCATCAATAAAAAGCTTACCTTTTTCTCGTTGACGGTAAGTTACAACATCAGCACTACAGAACTGCTGAACCAGATTAAGTGCTTTTAATTCAGCCCAAAGACCACCACAGGCAAATTTGCCATCTGTACCAGGGAGTAAGAAGTAAACTTTTCTCATAATTTTTTTAGGGGAGTGCCGCAAGGACGTTTGGCGAAGCTCAGTCGAGCCGCGGAAGTCAAAAGGCTTTAATTTTGCGCTTTATGGCTGTAATAAAACGGTAGGTTTATTTCCGCCGACCTGTATTAGATGGAGAAAACTATGGAGAAAATTTTTTTGTCTCCCTCATCCCCCTCATCCCTTCTCTTGCCAGCCCACTTTAACAAAATGTGCATCACGCCCCCAAACGTCGCGTGTACGGCTAATATTTTCAATTGCTAGGTTAAAAGGAATTGCAGTTGTTAGGTAACGCTGTGCCATAGAACCTAAATCAGGTGCAAGTTCTGCGGCTGTCGTCGCTGCTAACCCCAAACCGATAAGTTGCTCGATTGGTCGAAATGGTAGTAACAGATGCACACCGACAGCTAGTCCAGCTGTTAAGAGCATTGCTACTGATAAATTTGTGCCGCAACGGGGATGTACAGCCAAATCCCATTCTCCACTGGTGAGGCGATGTCGAGCAAGTATGACCGCACGCCGTAAATCACTAATATTCACCTCACCATAGAGATAGAATCCCTGCTCTGTAGACAAACCGCCTAATAGTTCGTTATCTAGTTGAATGTTGGTAGGTTCACCTTTGGCAGGATAGGCACTTTTTGATTCGCTAAGAACCCAAACAGTAGCGTGTTCTAAAGCGTGAACCTGCCGTATCATCAGAATTTCTTTCAACCCTGGAATAAAAGATAGCTGTCTGAGTAAGTCGGCATCTTGTGTGGGTTGCACAAAGTCTGAAAATCGGTCTTCAAAACTTGGAATTTTTTCCGATGCAGATGCTGTAAAATCAAAGTTAAAAAATTTAAAGGGAGACGAGCTACCCTCAAAAGAAGCGGAAGTATTCATTGGAACACTGCTCCCAAAGCCAATGGGGCAACATAGATTTTTTTCAAATGTAACGCTTGCACCACTGAATTGTTGCTAATTTTTGTAGATGATTGTTGAGTTTGGGCATTGGTCATTGGTTATTAATTATTCTCCTCTGCCCCTTTGCTCCTGTGCGTAAGTTTTAAATCTTGTGCCCGTAATTTGGAAAAGAATTCTGATCTTTTATAGTTTCCGAGTCCGAGGGTCAGCTGGCTCCACTAACATAAACTCCGGCTGAGTGAAGGACTCGGAACTTTTGGTAGAGTGTTCACACTGAAAACAAAGGCGTGAAGAGGGGAATAATTAGTAAACTTCAAAATTGGCTTGCCATTATACCAGACCAGAGCAATTACATTGCTACTAAATAAATTGTTTATTCGATCTGGTTAGGCAGAGTACAGCAATTGACATCATTCAAACAGACTTTGCCCCACTGTAAAGCCCAGCGAACAAGAGCTACTCGATTTTCTGTCTCGGTCTTGGTAAGAATATTACTGATATGGTTATCAACTGTACGCTTGCTAATCTCCAGTTTTCCTGCAATCTCTTGGTTAGTTAAGCCAGTGGCTACTAAGTCGATAATTTGCAGTTCTCTGTCTGACAGACTAACGGGGGTCTCAGACTTGCCACCAGCCATGACTATTTCTATCCTCCCTTGGTATATGTACTTAATCACTCTTTCTAATTCTAGAAGATTCTTTTGTTGGGAGGGGTTTCAAGTGTTAGCAGTAATCCGATTGTCAATATTTTCTTTGGATTTAAAATTGGCAAAAATATAAACCAGTAAACGCTATAAGTAATTTATTATACTAATTTTTGATGTGAATATAGTGTAAATTCTTAGATAAATTAGTTGATATTCATAAGCATATAGATGTTATGGAGTAGTAAAAATTGCTATTTAATTCTATGAAGGGCCGGCGACAGATTAGCGAAAATTGTTGTAGATTTTATACTGTAAATTATTAATCCAAAATCCAAATCTAAAATCTAAAATAAAATGAGCAATCCCCGTGTTTTGTGCCTCGGTGAAGTTTTGTTTGATTGTCTAGCCGATCAATTGGGGCTAAAGCTGGAAGAAGTAAAATCCTGGACTCCTTACCCAGGAGGGGCACCAGCTAACGTAGCCTGTGCTTTAATCAAGCTGGGGACGCCGGCTGGATTTATCGGAGCCGTTGGTGAAGATGAACCAGGAAATGCACTGGTCAAGGTATTACAAGATGTAGGTGTAGATACGACGGGCGTACAACGCCATCCTACAGCACCAACGCGGCAAGTTTATGTTACACGGGATCTAGCAGGCGATCGCACTTTCGCCGGATTTGGTGAGTATGACACCGCAGAATTTGCCGATACTCGCTTGCAAGCTAAACAATTGCCAAATTCGCTATTTCAAGAGGCAGATTTTCTGGTTTTGGGTACTTTGGAATTAGCCTATCCTGAAAGTGAAGTGGCAATTCACCGCGCCCTAGAGTTAGCAGAACATTACGACTTGAAGATTGTGCTGGATGTGAACTGGCGTCCTGTATTTTGGGACGAGCCAAACATCGCTCATCAAAAAATTCCAGAATTATTTAAGCGAGTCGATTTCCTCAAACTCTCCAAAGAAGAAGCTGAATGGCTATTTGAAACCGCAGATCCCGGAGCCATCACTTACCGTCTAGCTTCAATTGAAGGGGTGCTAGTAACAGATGGCGAAAACGGTTGCAGCTACTGTCTGGGTGAGAACGAAGGCAAATTACCCTCCTTTTCCATACCTGTAGTTGATACAACTGGCGCAGGGGATAGCTTTTTAGCAGGATTCATCCACCAGTTGAGTCAGCATGGCATCCACAGCTTGCGGGATGCTGAAACCGCAAAACGCATCGTCACTTATGCCAGTGCTGTTGGGGCACTGACTACCATTAAACCAGGTGCGATCGCTTCTCAACCTACTGCTGCTGAAGTCGAAGCTTTTTTAAGCACACACCAACTTTAGGAACTAGGATAAGCCACTGGGATATCAGCCTTTGGTGGCTGATACTCCCGACTAGAAAATGGACGAAAATCCTCATGCCATCAAATGTTAAACGTCGCTAACTTTGAGTACTAAACACGCCAGCACCAAATTTTTATTTAACTTGACAGGCTAGTAGTTCACTTAGCCCTAGCTTGCTGCCATAGAGTATCAACATTCACAAACTCATAGCCTTGTTGTAGCAGTTGTGGAATGAGAATTTGGATTGTGGCAGCAACATCTTGTCCACCGCAAGCCCCATCATGTAAGACAATCAGTGAACCATTTTTGACCTGTTGCATAATTCGCTCTACTACGGTGGTTACACCCGGTCGTACCCAATCTTCTGGTACAACGCTCCACATTACTGGGCGGTAATTCCACTGAAAGAATAATTTTAAAGTAGCAGGTGTAAATAAACCATTGGGGGGGCGGATATCTCGCACTTGTTGAGGTTGCAGGTTGCAGGCATTGTAGATGGCAGCTTGGGTTTTTTCTAAACCGTCCTTCAGGTCATTTGGGGAAAGCATGGCAAAAGAGCGATGATCGTAGCCATGCAATCCGATCCAGTGTCCGCGATCGCTAACGGCTTTGGCAATGGCTGGTGAACGGTTGACGCAAACACCCAACCAAAAAAAACTCGCTGTAATCTTGTAACGATCTAATACTGCCAAGACTTCCGGTGTGTATTGAGGATGGGGCCCATCATCAAATGTGAGTGCGATCGCTTTAGTATGAGGATTTCCAGCCCAAAGGCAGTTGGGAAAACTCGGCTGGAGAATGCGGTAGAAAATTGGGAACAGGGGAGCTAGCTGCATAAAGTTTTTTCTTTTTTGCGTAATCTTGCATAAATACACTGATTACTTAATGTTGATAACTGTTAAACGTGGGAACCATAGCTTAATTCGCTTATATCTGGAACTTACCTACTGTACAAATAGAGAGTTCCAGATACAAGCGCTTCTTATAGGTTCAAACATCAGAGCGATCGCTTAGGTATGGCAATCACCACTCCAAAATCAGTCGGCAAAGGTCGGCGGGAAAACTCTATTTTGTAAAAAATCTGTAAGAGCAATACTTTTTCACCTAGCACTCGTCTAAATTGATGATAAATCTACGAATAAACACTGCATGAAAAGTTAATGTTGTTCAAAGATATACGAGATTATCAAATTTCATTTCTGGGCTTGTTCCTAGTCGTGGGAATCAGTACACGAGACTGGACGTTGCGACCAGAGCTGATTGGGGTATTGATTGCTACAAGTCTTGTAACCCAATGGATATTGTCATGGGTAACAGGCAAAGAACAAATGCCCAATCTTCGCAGTGCTTTAATTACCTCACTGGGACTCAGTTTACTGTTGCGGGCTGATGACTGGACGACAATGGTAATAGCAGCAGCAACTGCGATCGCTAGCAAATTTCTCTTCCAATTCCATAATAAGCATTTCTTCAACCCTGCTAATTTTGGCATCATTTCCGCCTTGATTCTGACCTCCGATGCTTGGGTTTCGCCGGGACAGTGGGGTGAAGAGTGGTGGTATGCGCTGTTATTTGCCGGGACTGGCGGCATGATTTTACAGCGCATTGGTCGCTGGGACACCACAGCCGCTTTTTTGGGTAGCTATTCCTTGCTAGAAGCGATTCGCAATCTCTGGCTGGGTTGGACTTGGGATGTTTTCTGGCATCGTTTGATGAGCGGCTCGTTGTTGTTGTTTGCCCTATTTATGATTACAGATCCGCGATCAATTCCCAATTCTCGAATTGGGCGGGTAATTTGGGCAGTTTGCATCGCTGGATTAACTTTTATCCTGCGGAATTATTTCTTTGTTCCCACCGCAGTCTTCTGGGCACTGTTCATCGTTGCCCCGTTGAGCGTTCTGCTAGATGTTCTCTGGTTCGCCCCACGATTTTCTTGGCAAAGGGGAGATGAGGGAGATGGAGGAGCAGAGGGAGCAGGGGGAGAACTTTTACTTAGCACTCCTAACTCCTAACTCCTAACTCCCAACTCCCAACTCCCAACTCAGCACTTAATATAAAGGTATAAAAAAATGAAGATTTTTCGATTTTTAACACCATTACTGTTGACAATTGTTGCTGTATTTTGCTTTGCACCCGCAGCTTGGGCATTTTGTGGATTTTATGTAGCTAAAGCTGATACGAAGCTGTATAACAAAGCTTCTCAGGTAGTGATCGCACGGAATGGCGATCGCACTGTCCTAACAATGGCAAACGACTTTCAAGGCGAAGTCAAAGATTTTGCGATCGTAGTACCAGTGCCAACAGTGCTGCAAAAAGATCAAGTTCGCGTTGCCCTACCCAACATTATTGAGCGCCTAGATGCTTTTAGTGCGCCGCGATTGGTGGAATATTTTGACCCAGATCCTTGTACCCCGCTACCACTATTTTCCAGAGGAATTCCACAAACAGCACTAAATCTAAATATTGGTGCGGCACAAGTTCAGAGAAGCGATAGCGATTTGGGTGTAACGGTCGAAGCGAGTTTCAACGTGGACGAATACGACATCGTGATCCTGAGTGCTAAAGAATCTGGCGGGCTGGAAACTTGGCTGACACAAAATGGCTATAAAATCCCTCAAGGGGCAAAACAGTTACTTCAGCCCTATATCCGTTCCTCAATGAAATTCTTTGTTGCCAAAGTCAACTTAGATAAATTCGAGGAATCTGGCTACCAGCTTTTGCGTCCGCTACAAATTTCTTATCAATCACCCAAGTTCATGCTGCCAATTCGTTTAGGCATGATCAATGCTAAGACAGAGCAGGATTTAATCGTCTATATCCTCTCGCCCCAAGGAGAAGCACAACTCACTAACTATCGGACGGTGAAAATCCCCTCCAACGTCAATCTTCCCGTATTTATCAAAAATGAATTTGGTGACTTCTACAAATCCCTGTTCCAAACCGCTTACACCAAAGAAGGCAAGAGAGTCGGTTTTTTGGAATACGCTTGGGATATGGGTAGTTGCGATCCTTGTGCTGCCGATCCCCTTACCCAAGAGGAACTCAAGGAAGCAGGCGTATTTTGGCTAAATGATAATTCTCTAAGTAAGCAAACTAAGGTTACACCAATCCGCAAGTTTGCTCCTCCCGCTTTTAACAGTAACGTCTTCATCTCCCGTCTGCATGTCCGCTACACCCGCGACACATTTCCTGAAGACTTGATGTTCCTATCAACTGCCAACCGTGAATTATTCCAAGGGCGTTATATTTTGCAATACCCATTTGAAGGGGATCTTAAGTGTGAGGCAGGTAAAGAATACAAACGGTCTTTGCCCAAGCGTTTTGAACAAGAAGCGCAGACTCTAGCTAGGTTAACCAACGGAAATATCCAAGATATTCGCAACAAAATGAAGCTGAGTGTCGGAAATCTCACATACTCCTGGTTGGAAAATGTCCAGTCCTGGTTTGGATTAGATTGAGGGGAGTGGGGAGTAAAGAAGGGAATAGGGTACAGGTTACAGGGTACAGATTATTCCCTGTGACCTCTCCCCTAATCCCCATGCCCAATGACTAAAAATCTTGACGAAAATTTTTTGTTATACGCAATACTAAGATATTCTTGCTTTCTTCGCCAAGGTTCTCATGGTTCAATTCGATGAACACCTACGCCGCTTAGTTGGCGAAGCCTGTGAACACCCATCTGGAAGTCCTCAGCGTCAGAAGCTGCTCACGCAAATTATTCGCTTGACAACAAGTAGACTCTGGAGAGAAAGTACTCCTTACTATCAAGACGCACTACAACAAACTTGGTTGTATTTTTGCCGTAATGTTTGTGAAGGTTTGACAGGTCAAACCTATGACCCCACCTATGGCAGTGTCATCACCTGGCTAAATGCTTATCTTAAACGGAGGCTACAAGACTTTTACATTAACCAGAACCGGGAACAAGCAACAACAGTCTCTCTTCGGGTTCGTCAGTCTAGATCGGGTGGAATAAGTGAAACCATTGATCCTGTTGATAACCTCCCAGCTACCCCCCAAGCACCTCCCATTCTGGAAGACTTGGAGATATGGGCTAAGACAGATTCTGAAGGAGAACTGTGCGGTACTTACATTAAAGGGCGTCCAGATGTGAATTGTCAGGTATTAATTCTCAAACGCCTACCCCCGGAAGTTAGCTGGAGAGAATTATCTGAGGAATTTAGGCTGTCAATTCCGACATTAAGCAGTTTTTATCAGCGTCAGTGTTTACCACGTTTGCGTAAATTCGCCGAATTACAGGGATTGTTATAAAAATACGTTGTTTCAGGCTTTTCTTAATTATCCTGCGATGCCTACGGCGGTAAACTACGCAAATAGACCATGCTGTAGGGGCACAGCAATGCTGTGCCCTTACGAAAGATGTGGTCACTTAGTAATAGACAAAACCCAATCGCCTAAAAGTTGGTTTACTCTATCGGGTATTTCATCATGGGGACAATGACCAGCTGTTAGGAAATGTTCTCTGAGTTCAGGATAATATTGACGAAACTTTTGGGAACGTTCTCTAGCATTCATCCAAGGATCAGCTTCTCCCCACAACATCAACAATGGACAAGTTAATTGCTTTAGTAGCACATCAACTTTCTCCCCTTGAGGAGTGCTAAAAACTGACACAAATACTTCCATTGCACCAGGATCGTAAGCAGGGCGAGAAATTTCTTCTACTAATTGGTCTGTAATGGCACTCTTGTCAAGATAAACTTTTTCTAGAGTTTGGCGAATTACCCAACGTTGTCGCACGTATTGAAATAACAAAGACTGGGCTAAAGGTTGTTTAAAAATCCACTTAGTGCCCTCACCAAGAAGTTTCTGCAAACTAGTAGGTTGTTTAGGAGCCTCAATTTCTGATTGTAAAGCTTCAGGCTCAGATGTTGGTTGGCTTTCGCTAAAAGGCCCTGCACTATTGAGCAAAACTAAACCAGCCGCACTATCGGGACGTTGTGCTGCAACACATAAGCTAGCGTAGCCACCAAGGGAATTACCTGCTAATACTGCTTTTTGATCAATTACTTCACTGATAAAATCATGGAGTTGATCGCGCCACAAGTCGGCGCTATACTGCAATTTCGGTTTTGCCGATCGCCCGAATCCTAAAAGATCGATCGCAAATACTTCAAAATCTTGACACAATCCTGTGATATTCTTGCGCCAGTGGTCTGTGGAAGCACCAAATCCATGTACCAAAAGCAAGGGCGGACGTTGCGCTTGCTTCTCGGACGCACGCACATAGTAAACGTTGTGCCCGCGCCACTGCCAATATTTACCAGGAATTGGGGTTGTAGAGGGGGCTGTAGTTGCCTGCATGATTCAAAGAATTGTTAAGTAGCTTTAATAATTGTAGGCTAGTGCGAGAAGAGAGTCGGGGGAGATGAGGGAGAAATATAACTATGACTAAAGAAAGATTAATTACAGGCAAAACTAAACTACTAGGGGTAATCGGACATCCGGTGGAACATTCGCTGTCGCCAGTGATGCATAATGCTGCGTTAGCGAAGCTCGTCGTAGACATCGCTAATTTGGGATTAGATTACGTTTATCTTCCCTTTCCTATAGCACCAGAGAATTTAGAAATAGCGATCGCAGGTTTTGCCGCTATTGGTGTTGTCGGTTTTAGTGTGACAATACCTCATAAGCAGGCAATTATGCCTCTGCTTTCAGAAATTACCCCTGTTGCTCAAGCTATAGGCGCAGTGAATACTGTTAGTCGCCAAAATAATCAATGGGTGGGGACAAACACAGATATAGAAGGATTTATCGCTCCTTTGCTGACGACGTATAAGCAGGATTGGAGTCAGAAGGTAGCAGTAATTTTAGGCAATGGTGGGGCGGCTAGAGCAGTTGTCGCAGGTTGTCACCAACTAGGTTTTGCGAAAATTCATGTTGTTGGGCGGAATGTGCAGAGATTACAAGAATTTAGCAATAGTTGGAACAATTCACCCATAAGTGAAAATTTACAAGTTCATCAATGGGAAGAATTGCCAAAGTTAATTCCGCAAGCTAATCTGCTGGTAAACACAACCCCCATAGGTATGTATCCCAAGGTTAATGAGTCGCCTTTGAGTGGAGAGGAAATAGCAAATTTACCAAAGGGTGCGATCGCTTATGATTTAATATATATTCCTAAACCGACGCAATTTCTAGAGCAGGCAGAAAAACAAGGCGCAATTGCGATCGATGGCTTAGAAATGCTAGTTCAACAAGGGGTAGCAGCATTAAAAATTTGGTTGCAGCAGGAAACTATACCTGTAGAAGTGATGCGCCAAGCGTTGCAAAAGCATTTGGGTTTAGGTTGATCAAATCCGAAGAACCCCTCCCCGCCTGCGGGGCTACAGTGTACACACAAGTCTTTTAAAGTTGCTGCGTAACGTAGGGTGGGTTAATTTTGTAGGTCAATGCAACAAAGATGCAGGTCGATGCAACAAAGATGCAGGGCAATGCAACAAAGATGCGAGTCGATACAACAAAGGTGCGAGTCGATGCAACAAAGATGCGAGTCGATGCAACAAAGATGCGAGTCGATGCAACAAAGATGCAGGGCGATGCAACAAACGTGCAGGGCGATGCAACAAACGTGCAGATCAAGAGACTTGTGTATACACCGTAAGACTGCGGGGAGGGGTTGGGGGTGGGGTTCTTTTATTATGGGTAATCGCTATAAGATTTATGTTATCCAAACCCAAAATACTTTTATCATGGCTTGCATTATTACTCAGTTTTGCAAGTCTATTTCTTAGCTCTTGGATTCTTCTTCCGGCTCCAAATATGTTTTTACTCACCCTAGCAGTAGGAGCGCCAGAAGTCAGTCCTTGGTTATTGTTATTAAATTTACTCTCTTTATCACTTGCTTTTTTCTACATCCGTCGCCGTAAATTACAACGTTTCGCTTATATTTTCAGCTTAATAGGATTGCTAATTTGTGCATGGGTGCTAGTGAATATCCCACTAACTCAAATACAGATGGCTAAAGCGATGAAACAAGGATTGGGAGCAAATTATTTAGAGCAAATTCCAGTCCAAGTAAGGGCAAAGATGCAAACGCATCCCTTTGATTTAGTTAATTCCTTCCGGGGTATTGCATCAGGTAAAACCCGTCATCAAAAAGATATTCTCTTTGCTTCTCCTGCGGGAGTGCCTTTAAAAATGGAAATTTACCAACCCTCAGAGGTAGGGAAATATCCAGCAGTGATAGTAATTTATGGTGGAGCTTGGCAATATGGCAATCCTCGTGCCAATTCTGAGTTTAATCAATATATCGCTCATCAGGGATATACAGTATTTGCGATCGACTATCGACACGCACCTAAATATCGATTTCCAGCCCAGTTAGATGACGTGCGTACAGCCCTGAATTTTATTCGCAAACATGCAGCCGAATATGAAGCTGATCCAGAACGTATGGTACTTTTAGGACGTTCTGCGGGGGCACATCTAGCAATGTTAGCGGCTTATCAACCGGATGCACCACCCATTCGTGGTGTGGTGAACTATTACGGGCCTGTTAACTTACCTGGAGGATACAAGACACCGCCGAATCCCGATCCTATTAACACCCGCGCTGTTTTAAAAGCATTTCTCGGTGGTTCTTTAAAAGAATTGCCTAATCAGTATGAAATTGCTTCACCGATAAATTACCTGACGCACCCTTTACCACCAACTTTATTAATTTACGGCAGTCGTGACCATTTAGTAGAAGCGCGATTTGGCAGACAGATGTATGAACGTTTACATGACTCTGGTAATACTGCGGTTTTTCTAGAAATTCCTTGGGCAGAACACGCTTTTGATGCTGTTTTCAATGGTGTGAGCAATCAATTAGCGTTATATTATACCGAAAGGTTTTTAGCGTGGGCGTTGTTCAAGCAATAATTTCATTAACGTACACAGCAGTCAGAGCATAAAGACTCATTAACGGAGTTCAAAGACTCATTAATGGAGCTACAAGACTCATTAATGGAGTTCAAGGACTCATTAATGGAGTTCAAGGACTCATTAATGGAGTTCAAAGGCTCATTAATGGAGTTCAAAGGCTCATTAACGGAGTTCAAAGACTCATTAACGCAGCTACAAGACTCAATTAGATTTACTCCTAACTCCTAACTCCTAACTCCTAACTCCTAACTCCTAACTCCTAACTCCT
>JAHCSU010000089.1 GCA_023522315.1 Nostoc sp. CCCryo 231-06 | reverse complement strand
ACAGAAAGATTATCGAAAATCACACCAAAATCGTGAACATCTACACCAGATTCGTAGCTTAATATCGGAATTAACCCAGCTTGTAAGCAACTGATTACTGCTCCTGACTGTCCTTCAGAAACGGAAGGATAAACAAGCCCTAAACAGTTATTTGTAACCTCTATAAAGTCAGAGCTACTAACATCAATCCAACCATGAGTATGGATGTTAGGCGTTTCGTACAGTTCTTTATAGAAAGCTTGCTCAAATTCTTTGTCATTACTTACCGGGCCACAAACTGTTAAATGGTATTCCGGCATTTGGGCAAAGGCATCTAAAACTAAATCTAATCCTTTGAGGACTAAAGCACTACCACCAAACCACAGAAAACGCTTTCTTACCGCTTCAAAATCTTTCTTGTCGGGATAAGGATAAAGGACAGGCGAAGAAATTGGGATACGATACATCGGTTTGTTGGCATACTTGAATGTATCAGTTGTGAAATCGTTACCCAACACAATCGCACAATCGGCATATTCAATTCCCAAGTTAGGAACTTCAAATCGTTGTGGTTTTAAAGTGATACCTTTGCGCCGTTGTAGTTCTAGAAGCCTGTTGCATTCTGCTGCATTGCGAAACACCATATTCGCAATGTCAACGTGGAAAATCTTGATGCAATCTTTGTTGAGTTTTGGTGCAAGCGCTTCCATTCGATGACGGATATCAATGAAAAATGCGTAGTCTTTTTGCGGAACGAATTTATCATTGTGGAACTGGATAACATCAACGTTGTAACCCAGGTTTAAAAAAGTTTGGGCTATTTGCCAAACTTCCCAATACCAAGTATGGTCGTTAGGCATTGACTGACCAGGTTTTAAGAGGAATGGCTCAATCCGATAAGAAAGAAGTACATTCCCCTTGGAAGGTTGTTTTGGCTTTAGAGAAACAACCTGTAATGTTTTCGCGTAATTAATGCGAGATTGGATTTTTTTGGAGACAAAAGAGATAATATTTCCAAGACGAGATAGAATATTTGACATTTTTTTCTACCTAAATTAATTATTTTTCCCTTACATAGAGATGCAGGTAAAGAGTCTAAATTTATCTGGAAGTACCGCCAACAGTCATCATTCTCAACAAAGGCCAACTTAAATCTTTCTCAGAAATTTCAGTCACATCTAGAGGCCAATCAATGGCAAAGAATGGGTCGTCATA
>JAHCSU010000088.1 GCA_023522315.1 Nostoc sp. CCCryo 231-06 | reverse complement strand
CTACACTTTAGTAACAAACAATACTCGTCACTACGAACGCATCAACGGATTAAAACTGGAAAACTGGACTCTGCCTTAAAAACTTAGCAAAAATAAGCATATTAACACTGTGAAATTATTGCTATCTAAACACCATGACAGATTTATCAAAAATGATTGCCAGCAAAGGCGACAATCCGCTAATTGTATCAGAGGAAAACTCGCAGTCACAAGAAGACGTAGAACTTGAGCGAAAACTGCGAGAACTCAAGTTTAAACAAGAACTAAGAAAAGATTGGATTTTATTTATTGTCAGGGATGTAGTAATTTTTCCTGCCGCCATCCTTTTTATTTTTGCTGTCAGTGGTTATTCCTTATTTCTTCATATTCATGGGTAGCTTACTCTGACTAGAATTTTTAATCAACCGCAGAGGCGCAGAGTACACAGAGAAAAGAGAGATAATAGAGTTTACAAAAATTTGTAATTATTGGAAATAATTTCTCTCGTCTTTGTGTTTCTTCACCTCTGTATTCTCTGTGCCTCTGTGGTTATTTCAAAAATATTACACCAGTAAATTTGCGTAATTATTTTTACAGACGACGAAGCCAACTTGCTACAAGTAGACTCATCTTTATATCCACACAAATTTTGCTGGATATAAAGTAAGTACCTGATGGAAATCATCTAAAAATATGGGGCTTTTAATATTTTCTGTTGCTTTAGTCGCAGTTGTTGCTGTAATTATCATTAATGGCTACAACGATTTAGTCAAGTATCGCAACCGTTACAAAAATGCTTACTCTCAAATCGATGTTCAATTGCAGCGCCGTTATGACTTAATTGCCAACTTGGTGGAAACTGCCAAAGGGTACATGAAACATGAGCGAGAAACCTTAGAAGCAGTTATTGCGGCTCGGAATTCTGCAATTAATGCTAGCAGTCGTGCCGCCCAAAATCCCGGCGATCCCCAAGCAATGCAGCAGTTGGGCAATGCTGAAGGGGCGCTGACGGGTGCGTTAAGTCGGTTGATGGTACTTTCAGAATCTTATCCAGAATTGAAAGCCGATCGCGCCATGACTCAGGTTATGGAAGAATTATCTTCCACCGAAAACCGGATTGCTTTTGCCCGTCAGGCTTTTAATGACGCGGTGACACTTTACAACACCAAGAGCGAATCTTTCCCCAGCAACCTTGTGGCCAATACTTTTAACTTTACTGTCGCAGAATTGCTTGCCGAAGCTACTCCAGAAATGAGAAATGCTCCACGCGTGTCTTTTTAGGTATCTATGAATTTCTTTGAACATCAGGATCGGGCACGCCAAAATACGCAACAATTAATCGGGTTATTTTCCCTGTCGATCGCAGTCATGATTATGGCGATTTATATTGCCACTTTATTTATGTTCGGCATGGCTCCCCGTGTTTGGTGGCATCCAGGGATATTTCTTTACGTAGCTGGGATTACAATAGTTGCGATCGCAGTCGGAAGTCTCTATAAAATTGCCTGTCTCCGTCAAGGCGGAAGCGTAATTGCTCAAGAGTTGGGAGGAAAACTCCTACTCCCAGATATGGCAGATGAACAAGGGCGACAACTATTAAATATTGTCGAGGAAATGGCGATCGCTTCTGGTATTTCTGTCCCAAAAGTTTATCTCCTTGAGAGAGAAACCGGCATTAATGCCTTTGCTGCTGGATTTACGCCCAATGATGCTGTAATTGGAGTTACCCGTGGAACTTTGGAACACCTGAGCCGGGATGAACTACAAGGAGTCATCGGCCACGAATTCAGTCATATTCTCAATGGAGATATGCGGCTAAATTTGCGTTTAGTGGGACTACTGCACGGGATTTTGTTCATTTACTTAACCGGGGAATTGCTGTGGCGAATTCGTGATACTTTCCGCTCAGACAAGGAAGACAAGGGTTTACCTATCTGGGCTTTTGGCTTGGCACTGATGGCAATTGGCAGTATCGGATTACTCTGTGGACGCTTAATTAAAGCCGCAGTCTCTCGCCAACGGGAATTTCTCGCCGATGCTTCGGCTGTACAGTTCACTCGCAACCCTAACGGGCTTACCGGAGTCTTCCAAAAACTCCAACAAATGGATTCACGGTTAATTTCGCCGGGAGCAGAAGCCGCCAGCCACATGTTTTTTGGCAATGCCCTCAACGCCTCTTTGTGGGAAAATATGTTTTCTACCCACCCACCCCTAGCAGAACGTATCCGCCGGGTTGGGGGTTTGAACGTCAGCAATTTAGCAGCAATGCCATCTCGCAATCAAGTGCGTTCCCCCTCCCAGGAATCCCTAACAATGGGCTTTGCTGGTGGTTCCAGCGCCACACCAAAACAGGTTGTGAACCAAGTTGGAAGTGTCACACCAGAGCATTTTGCCCATGCTCAAGCGCTGTTATCGCAGTTACCAGAATCCCTGCGCTTGGGTGTGCGGGAGCAGCAAAGTGCAATAGCGATCGCTTTTGCGCTGGCGTTAGATACTGAAAATATCGAGATCCAAGAACGTCAAATTGCTTGGCTACGCGAGGTGCAGCCTGCTGAGTTGGTAGATAAAAGCTTGGAATTGAGCAGCGAAATTAGCCAGTTAGATCCCAAAATTCGCTTGCCACTTGTGGATTTAGCAGTACCCGTATTGCGTCAAAATTCTGCCAAAGAATGCCAAAGGTTGTGCAAATGCGTCCACGGTTTAGTTGTAGCTACTGGAAGTTTATCACTTTGGCATTTTGTGTTGCAGTTAATCCTGTGGCATCGCCTCCAACCTAGTATAAATCCCACGTCTGCGACAACGGTCGAATTTACCTCTATAGAAGAGATTTGGCCAGATAGTTTATTAGTATTGTCTGTAATTGCCCGCGTCGGATACTCCCAACCCGATGCGTCCACCGAAGACATCGCCTATGCTTTTCGTTCTGGAGTTTTTCGACTTCCCAAAGCCGCAGAACAAGAAAAACCAGACACGCCACTTACCTGTAATTTCACTGAGCTTAAGAAAAGTATTGAGCGCCTTCGCCTTGCCAGTCCCAAACTCAAGCAAGCTATTGTTGATGCCTGCGCCCACACAGTACTTTTAGATAATAAAGTTACACAGTCAGAAGCAGATTTACTAAGAGCGATCGCTATGACGCTAGACTGTCCCATTCCCCCATTTTTAAACCCTCAGCGTAGCGTTTCAAAACAGAAACAATCTTCTCTAAAGCGAAGTTGATGTAACAAGTGATATCATGTCCGCCAAATTACCCATATAAAAGAACCCCAACCCCTCCGAAGAGGGGCTTGTACCTTTTTCTTTCTGGTCACTGGCATCTGTTTAGTGGCAATGACTTATTACTTTGATCGCCAAGACGAGATTGATCGCCGCACAGCAGAAGAGGATGAGTGAGTTGAGGTACTGAAGCAAAATCATCCGTCGCATCTTCAAGAGAAACTCAGACAGTTTAGGAATGAGTGAGCGAATTCGCTTTCATCTGGATGAAAATTTAAATTTATACTTGTATATGATTAAATTATGGAATGTGGGTAGAAGGTAACAGTATGACAATTCCTACCAACTTAAAACAACTGTATGAAACCGATGAGAATCTATGGTTGGAAGAAACTATTGAATTATTAAAACAAAAACAGTTTAACCAACTTGATTTAGAAAACTTAATTGAGGAATTAATCAATTTGGGGAAAAGAGATTTAGCTAAAGCCAAAAGTCTTTTAAGACAAATTATTATTCATATATTATTACTCCAATATTGGCAGGTGGAATATCAAAGAAACTATCGTCATTGGATTGGAGAAATTAAAACCTTTAGATATGACTTAAATAATCATTTAACGACAAATTTAATAAACAAATTACAGGATGATTTAGAGAATATTTATCAAAGTGCAGTTGAGTTTGTGAAAATTAAAACCGATTTAAATATTTTTCTAGAAAACTGTCCTTACACTATTGTACAATTATTAGATGAAAATTATTTACCTTAAATATATCAGTCTTATCTGATTTTGGTGAAATGAAAGCAGTACCGAGAGGCGATGTCTACGATGGTCACTGAGCTTTGTCGTTGGCGCAGCCTCTCGTAGAGAAGTGCGGGCTACGCCTACGCACTGTAAATCTATGGTTTGGCGATCGCTTTTTGTAAGAATGCCTGGTGGCAAGGTTCAGGCAGGCCGCTTAAGTAGGTTGATCTGGCTGCATCTGTAACTTTGTTAGAGCCAGAACTGCTAATGTATTATTGAACTATGGAATAAATGTAGAAGATTCATTGATTCAGTTAGAGTGGAAAAAAGATGGTCGCAATAGTTGATATTGGAACCCTAATTGTGAGGACACCTCAAATTATTGGAGGTCGCCCTTGCATTGCTGGTACGCGCATGACAGTTCAAAACATTGTAATGGATTCTCAAGCAGGCTTATCTCCTCAAGATATTGTGACAGAATATCCACATTTATCCCTAGCGCAAGTTTATGCGGCGCTTGCCTATTACTATGCTAATCAGGAGGCAATGGATAGAGAAATTGCTTTATATCAAGCAGAATGTAACGCTCTGGAAACGAAGTGGATGTTAGGTAATTGTGCGTGAGTCAAATTTGCTTCTATTTAGATGAAGATGCTGGCAAGAAATCTCTAGCTAATGGCTTACGCAATGCTGGGATTGATGTAATGACAACGGCTGAGGCAGATAGATTAGGATCATCTGATGATAGCCAATTAATCTGGGCAACGGAACAGAGGCGCGTTATTTATAGTTTCAATGTTGGTGATTTTTGTCGATTGCATAAAGCTTATCTTGAACAGCAACAAAAGCATTCAGGTATTGTACTTGCTTCCAAGCAGAGCTATTCAATTGGAGAACAGTTGCGAGGCTTGTTGAAGTTAGTAGAAAGTATGGAAGCCGAGGATATGGCAAATCAATTAGTGTTTCTAAGAAAATATATTGAAAATTTTTAACCTGCTAACTTTCAACTGCATCGCACAGGATCATAGCTCTAGCCCTTGTTGCCGATACTTGTTGAGTAGGAGTTGCTGATAGTTGCTGACTGGTTCAGGTAAAGATACGTCTAGGCAATCCACAGCCTCAAACCATTGTAACCATTTTTGCACAAGCGTTTCATCAGGATGACTGTCAGCGATTTTAACTTGATGTTTGTGGATAACAAAATCAATGAAATCGGTCACTTCTTGTAAGAGTGGTTCGGAAAGTTGCTGCAATTTTGCGATCGCAGTTTCACGAATAGTCATGATATACGCCCAACGATGACTTCTAGTATTTCAAAATCAATATCACATCGCTCTGATTTATCTGAGTTTAACATTAAAAGTATTGGAAGATGCCCAGATGGTGCTGTACGTGAGTAGTGAAGATCAGAGTAGTATACCCAATCTTCTTCTTTCCGCCAGCCAACTTCATCACCAAATTTTTCTTGTATTTCCTCACTATTATAAGTTGTATCAGAACCGCCTCCAAGACGTTTCCAAATGCGTTTTTGAATGCTAAAGCCAAACCGTCCATTGCTATACTTTAACCAAAGTTTATTTATATTATTTAAGTCTTTTCTGGGAAGAACTTTTATATGTTCTGAGCCAAAATGATTTGTAAGATAAGTTCTGTATAGTGAAGTTTCTGGTAACTTGTTATGAGAGATAACATAGATTATCTTAGCGGTTTCTAAATCAGCTTCTTCCCACTTCCTAGCTTGAAGTAATTCATCTAGTTTTTGATAATGCCCCGATACTACTTCAGTGAAATCTTTAGAAGAAGTATGACTATAGGCTGTAGCACTAGTAACAACTTCTCTTGCTACTTCAGTTTCATCATTAGTCTTCTTAGTGTTAGTACTAAAAGATTTTTTCCACATAAAAAGCTTTTTTCTAACCTTGGGCTTTTTACGGGCTTCTTCTGCTAATTCAGTTGCAATTTCTGTTTTAGCGTCTTCTTCACTATAACCCTGATTTTTTAGTTCAGTTATTAACTCACGAATTTCTTGAGCAATTTCTGAAAAATCCTGATTTATGTTAATAAAATCTCCATATATCTCAATTTGATCGCCATTAATATTTGCGTTATAATTACCTCCTTCTGTATAGATATTGCGAGGTTCATTTGTCTCATCATCTACTGAGCTTTCATCTAAACTGTTTTGCTTATGCCTAACTCTTAAAATATATAAATAGAAACCTAATCCAAATATGAGTATAGCTAGTCCGCCGAAAAAAATACCAAAAATCATCTGATAGTTTGCTAAAACATAATCAATGATTTTTTTTGATAAATTAAGAATCGTTAGGTATACAGCCCTAACTAAAGCTATGCTAAACAAACCGTATATTACCTTCTCTACCAACGAAAGCCGATTGCTCAGAAGATAGAACTCTCTGAATATTTGCTTTATTGGAATTTTCATATTTCAAATTCTGCTTAGTGCTTTATGGCATAGGAGTAATTGACCCTTTAAAATGGCAGAGGAATGCCTAATGAACCAAAAACTAATTTAATCACATTTAGCGTAGCTTCTCCTATGACAGCACTTGCAGCAGCATCACGTATAGATTGCCCTAATTTAACAAGTTTACCTTTAGCTCTAGGGTTCTTTTGAACTTCATTCGCCCAGTTTTTAGCTACCTTCTGTTGAGCATCTTGGCGATTATAGCCCTGATTTTCTAGCTGGCGTAATAACTCTTGAATCTGTGTAGCAGCTTCAGATAAATCCTGACTGATATTTATGTAATTACCATTATTTATGTAATTACCGTGTACTTGTAAATAATTCCCTTCAATAGACTTGTTAAAGTTCCCACCATCCCCTAAATATATATTGTAAGTATTATTATGATTTTCATTGCTCATATAAGAAACCTTTAGCTATAGGACTCCTATTTGATTTTTGAACAATCAAGCTGCCTAGAAGCTTGACATACAAAGCTTGACTTCTCAGTATACTGAGCAAGATTCAAGTAGGATTCCTATAGTATGTTTGCGAATCGAATTGACTGACTCGCTCTAAATAGATTGATTAATTTATAGTAGCGTATAGTACTACATTTAACTACTACAAGATTACTAAACAAAAAAGCCTGCGTCAGCAGGCTTTGTTTTGTGATGTTATTAAATGAGTCGGTGAGCAAGAAAAGCCACCGCTATGAATTACCGTTTCGCCAACTTCTTCGACATCTTCCGCAGACGAATCGATTGAGGTGTAACTTCCACCAATTCATCGGCCGCGATGTATTCCAAAGCACGCTCTAGGCTCATATCTATCGGTGCTTGCAGTTGCACCAATTCATCGCCACCAGCAGCCCGGTGGTTGGTTAATTGCTTCGTCTTACAGATATTTAGTTCCAAATCTTGGGAACGAGTGTGTTCTCCCACGATCATGCCTCTGTAAACCTTTGTGCCGGGAGTAATAAAGAATGCTCCTCTATCTTCGGCGTTTCTCATGGCGTAGAAGGTAGAAACGCCTTCTTCAAAGGAGATTAAAACGCCTTTGTTACGGGCTTCAATATCACCACTGATTTGACGGTAGTCTAAGAAGCTGTGGTTCATGATGCCTTCGCCACGAGTCATCCGCATGAATTCACCCCGGAAACCAATCAAACCACGGGCGGGAATCACAAACTCTAGTTGGGTGCGATCGCCACTACCAGGTTGCATATCTTGCATTTCGCCTTTGCGTTGTCCCAGGCGTTCAATACAGCTACCCACACCCTCAGCAGGAATGTCTAACACCAAAAGTTCAAAGGGTTCGCAAGGTTGACCGTTAATTTCACGGTAAATAACCTGTGGCTGAGATACCTGAAACTCGAATCCTTCCCGGCGCATGGTTTCAATTAAGATACCTAAGTGGAGTTCCCCACGACCGGAAACCAGGAATTTATCGGGAGAATCGGTTTCTTCGACACGCAAAGCCACGTTGGTTTCGAGTTCCCGGAATAAGCGATCGCGTATTTGACGGGAAGTCACCAACTTACCTTCTTGACCAGCAAAGGGCGAATCATTTACCCAGAAGGCCATTTGCAAGGTTGGCTCATCCACTTTAATTAGTGGTAAAGCTTGCGGATCATTGGGGTCAGTAATGGTTTCCCCAATATAAGCATCAGCGAAACCAGCCACCGCGACAATATAACCTGCGGTTGCTTCTTCCATCTCTACGCGCTTCAGTCCATCAAAGCCCATCAACTTGGTAATTTTACCCTTGACAATGGTACCATCTTCTGTTACCAAAGCTGCTTGCTGTCCTGAGCGGATAGTACCGTTGTGAATTCTGCCAATAACAATCCGTCCCAGATATTCAGAATAATCTAGGGTTGTGACTTGCAATTGCAGAGGCTTAGTGCTGTCGCCTACTGGTGGTGGAACGTGTTGCAGAATCGCGTTAAACAGGGGTTGCATATCTACCGATTCTGCTTCCAGGCTTTCTTTGGCAAAACCTGCCATACCGGAGGCAAACAGATAGGTAAAATCACACTGGTCTTCATCTGCCCCTAATTCCAAGAACAAATCCAATACTTTATCAACAGCAACGTGGGGGTCAGTTTGTCCACGGTCGATTTTGTTGATTACAACGATAGGGCGTAGCCCTTTTTCTAAAGCTTTTTTGAGGACAAAGCGTGTTTGGGGCATCGGGCCTTCATTGGCATCGACAATCAGAAGACATCCGTCTACCATGCCGAGTACGCGTTCAACTTCGCCACCAAAGTCAGCGTGTCCAGGAGTATCAACAATATTGATTAGTGTTTCTTTGTAGCGAACTGCCGTATTTTTCGACAGGATAGTAATACCCCGTTCCCGTTCTAGGGCGTTGGAATCCATGACGCAATCCGGAACGTCTTCGCCTTCGCGGAAAATGCCGGATTGTTTGAGGAGTGCGTCAACTAGGGTGGTTTTGCCGTGGTCAACGTGGGCGATAATGGCGACGTTACGAATTGGGAGCGTCATAAGAAGCTTTTGGTGAACTCTAGAGGGGGTTTTGAGATTTACATTAAAATGCTAGGCTGTTTTAACAGAACTGGGTATAATCAGCAAATTCTGTAAAGAACCTTTAACAATTCTAGCGTAATCGTCACAATTGCGGTGAGGTTTATCGAGGCTGCATAAGCCAGAAAGTTAGATAGGCTCAATTATGTGCTTAAAGTTAAATTATTTACCCGATCTTGACTGAGGTCGTTGAAGAGTGGGTAAATATATGGTTAAAACTTCTAACTACATAATTTTTTCGTAAATTCATAGCGAATCTCTTGAAACAACTCTGCGTCCCTCTGCGTTTAAAACCGCTATTAATCAAGTTTTTTCGTTTTGTCAAATTTCTGGATACTTAGCAAAGAATTTTAAGCTGGATTTATTCCTTAACCGGATAAAAATTTACATAATATTTGTGTAGTAACGAATTTCGGTATTTCCAAAAAAACGTTCATTTTATATGCATTACAGCCTTTGGCTCTTTCTCCTTTCTTTGATAGTCCTAGTATGATAAGATACTTACGTCTAATATCAAGCTAAGAGGATGCTTATATGTTTGGTAATTGGTCTTGGCGTAGAGTCTTAAAAACTTTTGGTGGCTTGGCTGTTGGCATTGTAAGTATTAGTACAGTTAACTACTTAACCACTAACCATCTAGCTTTAGCGACATCAAATTCTTCTAAACTCCAGAACAGCAATCAGTTAAGTATTAGCAAAGGCAAAAGTAGCCCAGAAAATATACTAGTTGCTCAGAATCCAGTTCTCTCAAGTCCTATTACTCGAACAATTAATGCTGTACAAGTTACGGCATATGCGCTTTACCGTTACTATAATTCATCAAATGGTGACCACTTCTATACGGTTAATTTTGCTGAACTAGGAAATGGTAATGGCGGATATATTTCGGAAGGAATTGCCGCCTATATTTCTACACAACAAAACCCTGGAACTATTCCTCTATATCGAGCTTATAGTGGATCAGCAGGAGATCATTTTTACACCACTAGTCTTAGTGAATTGGTTGCTGCTGGTGGCTTAGGCTATATCTATGAAGGTGTTGCAGGTTATATATATTCTATGCCGGTCACAGGTACTGTTCCTCTATATAGATATTATCTTTCCGCAGCTACAGACCACTTCTACACTACTAATTTTAGTGAGCTGAGTGGTGGTGGAAATGGGAATGTGTTTGAAGGTATTGCTGGTTACGTTATTCCTAACTAAGGCGTAACTGTGCCAATTATTATATGTTGAATTAAAATTTTGATGCCAAAATCTTAATTCAACAAATACTAGTTTATCGTTTTGAGCCTTGAAAAAGGAATCAAAAGGAAAAATATAATATAAAACTAGCATTTAAACTTTATCTATCCGGGGATAGAATGCAGATTTAAATATTATCTATCTAAAAGTATAAAAACAGAAATTGTAACGAAAATTTTTGTTTCTCTACCCAGAGTTTTGAGCGCGATCGCTCAAAAGAAAGATGAAACATCCCTATCCTCTATGTCAACCTTATATTAAGTAATAATTCCGAACACATTTGCCGACGAGGAGAACTACAGATGGTAACTACCTTAGATGATACAAAGCGCAATGCTATTGCTGTAAAATTGGCAAGTATCAAAGCACTTCAAGAGTTGCTCATCGAAAATGAGCAATTGCTTTTGAAAGAAGGACTTGATACTGAGATTGCTGATCGCATTCGGAATTTCATCAAGGATGACGAAAAAAATCTTGGCATTCTGGAAACTGTAATTGGTCAGTATGGCATTCAGGCTGAACCAAAAAAAAATGTTACAGAATTCATTGAAAAAGCTCGCGAATTGTTCAAAGGTTCTGAGTTTAGCCTGTATGAAAAAGTATCTCAGCATGAATTGCTGAAACATCAAGTAGTAATGAGTGGCTTGATTGTTCACAAGGCTGCTCAAAAAGTTGGTGCTGATGTTTTGTTAGCGATCGGGCCTTTGAATACCGTTAACTTTGAGAACCGCGCTCACCAAGAACAACTCAAAGGTGTTCTGGAAATTCTGGGTGTTCGTGAACTCACTGGACAAGATGCAGATCAAGGAATTTGGGCACGTGTTCAAGACGCTATGGCCGCAGTCAGTGGTGTAGTAGGTAGTGCTGTTACCCAAAGCAGCGACAAAAAGGATCTAAATATCCAAGATGTCATCCGCCTCGATCACAACAAGGTAAATACCCTTTTTACCGAACTCCTGCAAAGCGACAATCCACAAAAGATCCAAGAGTACTTCGGTCAAATTTATAAGGATCTAACTGCTCACGCCGAAGCTGAAGAGGAAGTAGTTTATCCAAGAGTACGTCCTTTCTACGGTCAAGATAACACTCAAGAACTGTTTGATGAACAGGCTCATGCCAAGCAGGCATTAGAAGAAATTAAGGCTCTCAGCCCATCTTCACCCCAATTCAAAGATAAAATCAAAGAGTTAATGACTGCTATTGGCGATCATATTCGTCAAGAAGAAAACACAATGTTTGCTGCCATTCGCAATAACTTGAGCACAGAGCAAAGTGAACAACTGGCTACTGAATTCAAAGCTGCTAAGACTCGAATTCAAGAAAAGCTAGGTGTTGTAACCGAATCGAAGATATAAAATGCTTGCCAGTTTTCTATATCCGCTAAAAAAGGTTAGTTAATTGACACTCTCAGGGCTAAAGCCACTGAGATTCCTGATTCAATGAGACAACTTAC
>JAHCSU010000087.1 GCA_023522315.1 Nostoc sp. CCCryo 231-06 | reverse complement strand
CAAGCGGTTGTCTGTGAAGCAAGAATCTCATGACTTATAGTCATGAGAAGTTCAATATCGGTAATTGGTAATGGTGGCTTAGTTAGCGATCGCTCTTACCTGTTCTCCATTACCATTAAGTGATTGGCTCGTGGCTGGCCCATCGCATATTTTTTTGTATCTGCCAAAACCTCACGAGCCGAATTCTGAGCCTTTAGCTGGAAGGTTGGTAAAACGCACAAGATAATTCATAATTAAAAGGCAGGTTAAGAGAAGCTGCAACTATCAAGCAAGCAACCCTATTTTGCTTGGATGTAAATCTACTTACATAACGCAATTATGAATTATCAATTATGAATTATGAATTTTTAATGAATTTTCTAGCTGACACATCAGCCAAATAGTTAAAGTCCATTGCCAATCAAAATAAAGGATTCCCAGTAGTACGGGTGACTAAAATCACTAACGGCGTCAACGGGGACATTATGACTTCTTACCTTCGAGTCCCCAGTAATTAATGAGACTTGAGCTTGGCGTAAAGCTTCAGTTTTATTCAACTTATCAGTAGAGAGGATATTAGAAAAAGCGCTCATAAGTGCCTGTGTACCACCATCATCTACAGACCACAATGAGGCGATCGCAGCTCTTACGCCCGTTTGTTGCATCTGATAGCCAAAACCCAAAATTTCCTCACCGTTACCTATAGCTTTTCCTAATCAAATGAGGTACGTCATAGCCCCCTCTCGAAGAGCGGGGTTGGGGGTGGGGTTCTTATACCTCACTCAACTGAGAACCGCTATAACTTGCCTCCCAAGCCGGTTTCACAGGCGCTCAACACTACCAAATCTACATGGGGGAGTGACCGGCGATATTTCTAAAGTTAACGCGATCGCCATTCCCGAATAAAATAAACGAATCTTCTGGTTTACCGACGACAAAGGCTGCATGAGTCGCTAGATGGACAATTGTATAATCATCCATTTGGGGTACAGTAGCTTTGAGGCTAAAGGCATCGTCTAAAAGCTTCGTAGTTTCAGGAACCGCAGCTGCTAGACTTTTATGCTATTCAATAATTTGGAAAATTTATTTATAGGTGCTGAGGAATTTGAAGATGTCAGAAGAAAAACCTAGCCAACCAAAACTACCACCAACCAGCGCCCTTGACAATTTATCAAGTCCTGAATTTGAGAATTGGTTTGAATATCCTGTCAGAGTGCAACCTCACCACACTGACTATGCCGGTCTTGTTTGGCACGGTTCCTATATAGCTTGGATGGAAGAAGCACGGATTGAATGCTTGCGATCTATAGGGATTGAATTTGCTGATTTAGTCGCTATAGGTTGCGATTTACCAGTAGTAGAACTGTCGGTGCGCTATCACCGTTCAATTAAATTGGGTATGGTAGTGTTGGTAAAAACGCGCATGGCTGAGGTGACTGGTGTACGAATCAATTGGGATTATGCCATTGTCTCAACTGATGGACAACAATTGTACGTTACTGCCAAGGTGACTTTAGTAGCTTTAGATAGCGAAAGAGGTAAAATTATGCGTCAGTTGCCAGCGAGTGTTAAGGATGCACTGGCTAAAATTTTAGCATTAAATAAAAATTGACCAACAAAAGTTGCAGACACGATTTGCTTCAACGTTGAAGATTTTATCTGTTCCTTTTTTGTAATTCACCTTTGTTAACAAAGGTGAATTATTATTTTTTTACTTGCCGTTTTGAAACTGTGATATAGTTTGCGTAAACTGCATTATGTAATGCCAAATATCGTGTGGGGTAATGCCAAAACTAATGTTTAATAAAATCAGGATTGCGGCAATAGTTAATGCACTACTCACGGTTGCTTTCAACAACTTCCACAATATTATGAAGATAATCCAAGCTACAATTAACGTAGCAATCATAATGTAAAAATTCCTTAATAATAGCCCTTATCTGAGAAGGTGTTTATTCAGAAAGGGGAAGTTTTTATGTGAAGTAAAAATTATTAGTATTAAAGCTATTAGACCTAATTTGGAATAGATACTAAAGCTAATATTTTTCAACTGTACTAATGATATATTACCTGAAAATGAGACAATGATTCAGATAAGAGGCAATTTATTTGGCAATTTGGCAGAATTATTAAAAAGATTTTTTATGAAAAAATGTATTAATAATTACAATATACAGGAGTTATATTTTGGAAGGATATATGAGTAATCCTATTTGATTAGTGAGAATAAAAAGGCCCAAAGTAGAATGTATGGTAACAAGGTTTATACCAAACTTGGAAAGTTGTACAGCATAGTATATTTAGGGTTGGTTGCCCTAGCTTGTGCAGCTACTGCAATAATTTGGGTTATGATAGCTCGAAATAATACTGCTGGTAGTGAGATATCTTTGACACCAATATTTTTTCTACCGATCGCTGTTTTAGTTGCAGTATTCACAATAGTTGGAATATGTCAAGAAAAAATGTGGGCAAAATGGATTACAATTGCGATCTATAGTTGGTATATTTTTAGTATTATTCAGGCAATTATCAACGTATATTTATCACCAAAATCTGTAATAAATATAACATTGTTTAAATCGATACATTTAATCGCTTTAATTCTTCCGGTTTTGGGAATTATTTTATTATTACAAAAGCCAAAGACAAATGTCTCTAGTTAATCAATAGCTATTTCAGAGAAAGAGGCTAACAACGCATAGCAGAGAATGGACAAAAATGAATTTAGCCGTTAGCCTTCAGCATTGGGCTGAAGGCTAAATAAGAATTGGTCAAGAGCCAGAAAATTTGCCTTTTAAGTATCTGAACTAAAGGTTTTTATCGCAAAGAAATTATCCGCGAGTGAGTTTCTAACTTTTCAGTCGCTGTTAAAACTTCTTGTCTTGCCCATTTATCTGCTGTCAAAATGTCATCTAAAGAGGGATTAGAACGGTTATCATTTTGATGGCGATCGCACACCCATTCGATACACCGGGGAATATCTAAAAACCGAATTTTTTCATCTAAAAATAAAGCCACAGCTTGCTCATTTGCGGCATTTAACACAGCTGGCATGGAACCACCAGCTTTACCCACAGCATAAGCCAACTGCATACAAGGATACTTCTGGTGATCTGGTTCCCGGAAGGTTAAATTTCCAGCTTTGACTAAATCTAGTCGTTCCCAGTTGGTGTAAATGCGATCGGGCCAAGATAGCGCATACAGCAAAGGTAAGCGCATATCCGGCCAACCGAGTTGGGCTAAAACTGAAGTATCTTGCAGTTCAATCAGCGAGTGAATAATGCTTTGAGGATGAATGACAATTTCGATATCGTCATAATCCAACCCAAACAGGAAGTGAGCCTCAATTACTTCCAGTCCTTTATTCATCAAAGTAGCAGAGTCTACAGTGATTTTACGCCCCATCGACCAATTAGGATGCTTGAGAGCATCAGCAACAGTTACATCTGCTAATTTTTCTACATCCCAGTCCCGGAAAGCCCCACCAGATGCAGTCAGCAAAATTTTCCGCAAGCCTGCCTTTGGCACACCTTGAAGGCATTGAAATATTGCGGAATGTTCGGAATCGGCAGGGAGTAATTTTACACCATGTTTTTCGACTAGCGGTAGAACCACAGGGGCCCCAGCAATCAGGGTTTCTTTGTTCGCTAAGGCAATATCTTTACCAGCTTCAATAGCTGCGATCGTGGGTAGCAAACCAGCACAACCAACGATTCCAGTGACAACGGTTTGGGCATCGCCGTAGCGAGCGACTTCTATCACTCCCGCCTCACCAGCCAATAAAATTGGTTGGGGATCGAGGTCAATGATAGCTTCTTTGAGCGCTGGTAATTTATCTTCTGAGCAAATGGCTGCTATTTCCGGTCGAAACTGCCGAATTTGAGCAGCCAACATCTCTACATTGTTCCCAGCTGCCAATCCCACAATCCGAAACTGATCTGGGTACTGAGTGACAATATCTAAAGTCTGAGTACCAATAGAACCAGTGGAACCAACAAGAGTAATCGCTTTCACAATTGCTTAAGGATTTACAGACAACTCCCACTATAAATTGCCGGGGACTCTTTAATAACAGGAATCACTATAATCGATACACTGATGATGGTGGGGAGGGAGAGGGGGAGACGCAAAGAAGGAAAATTTACCTGTGTCTTCGTCACTGCGCTAGCCCCAATCCGTTAATTTCAACTCGATACACTGCTAGCCATAAAGTACTAAAGTTACTCAATTTTCATATATAGCGGTTCCCATTCACATGCGGTACAACATTATATTGTGAAGTGTAAGGGCACGGCAGTGCCGTGCCCCTACGGGTGTAACTCACGTAAATGAGAAACGCTATAAGTAGACATAAATTCAGTAGACCGAAAACTTTTGCGATCGCTCAGTGATGGATACTTACAAACCTGATTATTGTCTGAAAAACTGTACTTTTTGATACGGTTTTGGGAAAATT
>JAHCSU010000086.1 GCA_023522315.1 Nostoc sp. CCCryo 231-06 | reverse complement strand
AAATGCAGGAAGGGCTGCCGAATAAAGATAGAATTGTTTCCCGGTTAAGGGAGGCGGAAGGCGCTCAGCAAATGATGCAACCACCACAGCCAGGTGGTCCAAACGCTTCTATGCCAATGCAGGGTGCTCCTGGTGGCATGCAGGCGCCTATGCCTGAGCAAGGGGTTCCGGCTGAACCAATGGACCTTCAAACATTCTTTGAAAACGCACCTCCGGAACTTCAACAGGAAATTCAGCTGATGGTTGAGCAAGGAATGAGTGAAGATCAAATAATGCAAACGTTATTAGCACCTCAACAGTAGGTGTTTTTATTATGAGGAGGAAACAAGATGAATCCACAAATCGAAAATAATTTTAAATACCATCCACCTAAGAATCAAGAAACAGTTCTTGCCCACGAGACAGTACGAAATGAATGTAGACACCTAGCGAATACCCTAGATACGTTACTACCGAATAGTAGAGAAAAGTCTTTGGCTATGACTAAGTTAGAAGAAGTCATGATGTGGGCAAATGCTTCAATAGCAAGAAATTAGTAGGTTTTTATTTATGACTTTTTTATTA
>JAHCSU010000085.1 GCA_023522315.1 Nostoc sp. CCCryo 231-06 | reverse complement strand
CGATATTATTAAGAAATATATTAGTATTTTAGCACGCTAGGTACGCAAGAACCGATTAGTCAGGAGAAAATGAAGCGATGGTCACATCATGCGCCCATGAATCATTTGCATAAATATCATTTAGTGCAAGCAGAGACTGCACGAGTTTTGGGTCAGTTGTTTGAGGCAGAAGAGTTTTATGAACAAGCAATTATTGAGGCTAAAGACAACGAGTATTTGCAAGAAGAAGCATTAGCTTATGAATTAGCTGCTAAACATTATCTGGCAAGAGGTAGAGAAAAAATCGCCCAAACTTACATGAAGGAAGCACATTACTGCTACGATCGCTGGGGAGCAACTGCAAAGGTCAAAGATTTAGAAACTCGCTATCCGCAGCTATTTCCTCAGTCGTCGGGCATGGCTTTTGTGCCAATCCCCAAAACTTCTAAAACCACCTCTAATACCTCACCCATCGCTTTCGATTTAGCGGCAGTAATGAAAGCAGCACAGGCGATTTCTAGTGAAATTGAACTGGATAAGTTACTCAGTTCCTTGATGGAAATATTAATCGAAAATGCTGGCGCACAAACAGGGTTTCTGATTTTGGAAAACTCAGGAGAATGGATAATTGAAGCTTCTTGTGAACTCAATTATGATGATAGTGAAAGTGTCCATACCACGCAAGTGCTGCAATCTATTCCAACGACAAATCAACTCCCTGAATCAATTATTAATTATGTGATCCGGACTCATGAATCTGTCATTTTAAATGATGCGACTTATGAAGGTAATTTTATCAATGAGCCATATATTCAACACCATCAGTCTCAATCCATTTTGTGTTTACCGATGCTGAATCAAGGTAAGCTTATCGGTGTGTTGTATTTAGAAAATCAATTAGCAACCGGGGCGTTTACACCAGAGCGATCGCAAATTCTGCATCTATTATCAACCCAGGCAGCCATTGCGATCGAAAATGCCAGACTCTACTCAGAGCTACGCGCTAGCGAAAGTAAGATGACCCAATTTCTTGAGGCAATTCCAGTGGGCATTGGCATCATAGATGCGACTGGTCGCCCTTACTACGCCAATCAACGGGGCATTCAACTCATGGGCAAGGGGATTGATCCGAGCGTGCCACCCGATCAAATCACAGAGTTTTACCAATTTTATGTAACGGGAACGGATCAGATCTATCCCACAGAGAAACTGCCAATTATCCGGGCGTTGAGCGGCGAACGCACCACAGTTGACGATATAGACATTCACCAAAATAACAAAATCATTCCAGCGGAGGCTTGGGGTACCCCCGTCTTTGACGAACGGGGTAAGGTGACATATGCGATCGCAGCCTTTGAAGATATCACAAAGCGCAAGCAAGCAGAACACCTCTTAGCGAATTACAACCGCACTTTAGAGCAACAGGTCGCAGAACGAACAGCAGCGTTACAGAAAAGCGAAGCCGCACTGCGCGAGCGAGAACAGGAATTACGACTAATCACCGACGCTCTGCCTGCTTTGATCAGCTACGTGGATGCAAATCAGCGCTATCGGTTTGTCAACCGCACTTATGAGGTCTGGTTTAACCTTAGTCGAGATGAGATTTTGGACAAGTCTGTTAGACTTGTCCGAAAATTTAAAAAGCAGTCTGTGTCTGGCTTAGAGATAGTTTCA
>JAHCSU010000084.1 GCA_023522315.1 Nostoc sp. CCCryo 231-06 | reverse complement strand
AATAATTACTGAGGGTAATGCCGCGCAAGATTACCAGTTACCAGATGCACGGGTGCAATTAGCGACACCAGCACCAGATAAAGCCAACGGCGACCATAATTTCTTTGTGCAAATACGCGGTATTGGCCCCTCGCAAGTCATGGGAGGTATTTGGCAGCTGCGAGTCCGCAACAGTTCTTCAACTGACACATGTTTGAATGTGTGGACACTAGATGACACTTCATCAGTGTTTTTCACAGGTAAAAGTGTGAAGGATGCGTTAAAAATTGGTTCACCGGGAGCCGCCAGCAGTGCAATTACAGTTGCCGCCTATACTACTAAAGCCACGTACACAGATATTGATAACCAAGTACGAGAAATGGGGTTAGAATTGCATACTATTTCGGAGTTCAGTAGTGAAGGCCCACTACGGAATGATGGACAAAAGCCGGATGTAGCAGCACCAGGAGCGATGATTATTTCCACCCTTTCCGCCGATGCAAATTTTGACCGCTCATCGATGATTAATTCCAAGTTTGTGGTACAGGCTGGTACGAGTATGGCGACACCCGTTGTTAGTGGATTAGTGGCACTGCTGTTGCAGCGAGATCCTAAACTTGATCCGGCTGCTGTGAAAGACTTGCTACGTAAAAATAGTGCAATTCCTGGAAAACCCCCAGGCACATTTGATCACAAATGGGGTTATGGAGTGATTAACGGTTTAAATCTGTAATTAGACTGAGAAAGGTGGATATTATTTCTATACAAGGGTGGGCAATAACAACCTATAAATTTGATAAGTTATAGGGTAAGCGAAAATTGCCTACCCTTTTTACCAAGTTACTGTTGATGAATTATCAAAAGCTAGATGCTGCACTTGCGACAGCGCTCAATGATACTCAAGACCCAGAGGAACAGAGTTTCGCGGTTTTCATCCATACTGAACCAATTTTAGACTCTGCTGCAACTGCTGTTTTAGCAAGTTTAGGCGTCAGTGATATTACCAGTGGCAAAGATATTTTCACGGCAACACTGTCAGCAAATGCGATTTCCCAGTTGTCAGAGCAATCTTGGGTGAAGTATTTGAAGCGATCGCAGCAATTAGGTTTGGTTAATAAGATCATAAATACAGGGAAGTTGGGTCTTTAATGGGCATTGCGTAACCCGACAATGCGCGGATAATTTTTTGCTGTTACTGTGAATCAGGTTTTTGTTTTTCTGTAAATTTACACTTCACCTCAATTTGCAGATTACTTTCAGTTGAACCTTCGGTAATGTAAGGAATGCCGGCTTTTCCACCCAACTTAATGCCAAATGTAAGTTTGACCTCCTCAATTTCAGCAGTACTGAAGTCTTTAAAAGCACTAAGAGCATAGATAGTATAAGAGCGAATCATTTGGCGAGCTTGTTGCATCCGAGCGATCGCATCTGTTCGCACATCCTTGTATTCTATGCCATCATCGTCCTCCTCAATTTCCGAAGTTATTTCGGTGGCTGTGAGGTTAATCTCAATCTGCTCAATTTCTCCGTCTGCTTCAAAAAATAATTGCTGTACTTCTGACATGGACTACCTCGGTTAAATTTTTGTATCGTGTCTGAAATATTTCAGTCTGTTTGCGGAAAAATGACAGATAGTGTTGTTTCTAGTAACACAGCCATCATTGTGTCTGTCAAGATTATCCCGCATTCCCCAACCCAAGGTGTGTTAAATGGCACGATACGCGCTTGTTATTGGCATCGCCGAGTATCTCAGCCCTTCATTACCGCGTTTGTCGAAGACTACAAATGATGCTGAGGCCATAGCACAACTCCTAGAGCAATATGGTGATTTCCAGTCTGTGCAAAGACTACCTCAGCGCTGGAATAAAGATAAAAATGGCTATGAAATGGGAGCGCAAAAAGTAAGTGGCACTGAAATCGGTCAACAACTCAGAACATTCTTGCTAGAGCAAGCTGCTCATAATGAAGCACTGATTTACTTTAGTGGACATGGTTTTATAACTTCCGATCATTTGGGACAACAAAAGGGATATTTGGCAACTTCCGATTCTCACATTGAAGTTGCAGAAAACCAAATTGTGGAACAAAAATATGGCATTTCCCTTGACAGTCTCAATAAATTAATTCGAGATTCGCAATTGAGTAGTTTGGTAGTGCTACTCGATTGTTGTCATGGCGGCTATTTTTTGGAAAGACAGTTGGTAGAACAAACTCTTACCGCTTTCAGTTCACAAAAAGATTATTGCTTAATTACAGCTTGTCGTGGCTTTGAACGTGCAGGAGTAATTAAAAGTGAAGAATACAGTATTTTCACAGGTGCAGTTCTGAAGGGATTAGCGGCAGAGAATGCAGGTAATAGTAGACGAATTAGTAGCGATCGCTTGTTTGATTTTATCAGCAACGAACTTAAAGGTTCTGTACAAGAACCGATTCGCATGGGTTGGGGACGTTCGATTACTTTAGTTACTTATCCTACAGGAAGTCAGGCTCCGGATTCTACACCTAAATCAGACCAACCAGCGATTAATAACTCTTTTAGCATTTCCGATAATTCTATTACAAACTTTGCTGGTACTGGATCAATTAACTACAAAGAAGCCCCTAATCAAATTCGGAACATAACTGTTAATTCCTCTAGTTTGCCATCCCCATTGCTCAACCAATTAAGTAACCAGCAACGGTGTCAAAGCCTTCTTAATAGCCTCAACGAATCACTAGAATTACTAGAAGAGTTTGAACAACAAGAAAGACTGACAAGCGATCCAAAATTACGTAGAAATGCCAAAGTTGAACAGGAACGATTGCGACAACAAATTGCCAGTTATGAGCAAGAAATCAATAATTTGGGATGTTGAATTACAAATAATAGCCTGATGTACACAATATTAATAAGCTTATCGGTATTGTAGGAAATCAAGCAGAAGCTTTAAATAAAAGACCTTTTGGTAATAGTTTTTTTATTGTTGGTAGCACAATTACAAATCTTGCTGGCTCTGGCGAAATCAATTATGACGAAGCTGCTAGTAAGATTCGCAGTTTCGTAGCTAATGGTAGCAATTTAGCTCAAGCAACGACTGTAGCTGAAAGCTTTTTGGAGCAATTTCAGAGTCAAAGTGTTGCTATTTCTACCAATCAACAAGCTGAACTAATTCAGCAGGTGATTCTAAATGAAGCTAAAAAAGACCCATTTTTTAAACAGTTTCTTGTACAACAAGGACAGCAAATCGCTGACCTGATACCAGAGAGTGCGATCGGCACAGCTATCCAACAAGCATACTCCCAACTTACAACAGCGAAGACAGAAAGTTCACCAGGAGGAATCTAGGGAGCAGGCTAAGAAGCATAAGTACCAATTTAGTTATATTTAACTCTATGTATATTAGTAATACATATCTCCAAAATTACTTATTATGCTTTTAGCAGCAAAGCCAGTAATTCTGTAATTATGACAGTGGTGTAGCTTATGATAAATATTCTAAAGTATTAATTAATACTTTAGAATTACTTGTAAGTAGTTAATAACGTCCTTCAGCACCAAAAAGATTTTGTAAAATTCATCCCTAAGAATCATATAATCATCCTTACCAGCTGCCACATACAGTCCTAAACTGAGAGTGAGAGTTGAAAGGCAGTCGGGAGAAATTTTGTGAAAAAAGTATTATCAATCATCCTTGGTGGTGGCGCGGGTACTCGGCTTTACCCACTAACCAAACTCCGTGCGAAACCAGCAGTACCAGTGGCAGGTAAGTATCGCTTAATTGATATTCCTGTCAGTAACTGCATCAATTCCGAAATATTCAAAATCTACGTCCTGACACAATTCAACTCAGCTTCTCTGAATCGTCACATCGCTCGTACCTACAATTTTAGTGGCTTCAGCGAAGGCTTTGTGGAAGTGCTAGCCGCACAACAAACACCAGAAAACCCTAACTGGTTCCAAGGTACAGCTGATGCTGTGCGTCAGTATCTGTGGCTGTTGGAAGAATGGGATGCAGATGAATATCTGATCCTTTCAGGCGATCACCTCTACCGCATGGATTATCGCCAGTTTATCCAGCGCCATAGAGACACGGGGGCTGATATTACTCTCTCAGTCATCCCCATCGATGAGCGCCGCGCCTCAGATTTTGGCTTGATGAAAATTGACGATTCTGGTAGGGTAATTGATTTTAGTGAAAAACCCAAAGGTGAAGCATTAATCAAAATGCAAGTTGATACAAGCGTACTGGGATTAACAAAAGAACAAGCTAAACTACAGCCTTACATTGCCTCAATGGGGATTTATGTCTTTAAAAAAGAGGTTTTGTTCAAGTTGTTGAGAGAATCTTTAGAACGGACGGATTTTGGTAAAGAAATTATTCCTGATGCTTCCAAAGATTACAATGTTCAAGCTTACCTCTTTGATGACTACTGGGAAGATATTGGAACAATTGAAGCATTTTATCAAGCAAATTTAGCACTGACTCAGCAACCCCAGCCACCCTTTAGTTTCTACGACGAAAAGGCACCAATTTACACCCGCGCTCGTTATTTACCTCCGAGTAAACTATTAGATTGCCAGGTAACAGAATCAATGATCAGCGAAGGTTGTATTTTGAAGAATTGCCGCATTCAACATTCAGTTTTGGGAGTGCGATCGCGAATTGAATCTGGCTGCCTCATCGATGAATCTTTGCTCATGGGTGCAGATTTTTATCAAGCTTCTGTAGAACGCCAATCCAACGTAGAACAAGGTGACATTCCTGTAGGTATTGGTAGTGACTCGATTATTCGCCGTGCCATCATCGATAAAAACGCCAGTATCGGTCACGATGTCAAAATTATCAATAAAGATAACGTGCAAGAAGCTGACCGCGAAAGTCAAGGTTTCTACATCCGCAGTGGCATCGTCGTTGTGCTGAAGAATGCTGTAATTCCCGATGGAACCATCATCTAATAGTTAGGAGTTAGGAGTTATGAGTTAATGACTAAAAATTCTGATTACTCCTCACTCCTCACTTTTAATTCTTCACTCCTAAGTTCTCACTCCTCACTTTTTTTGTTGATTGGTCTTCCAGGTAGCGGTAAGTCAACTTTGGCAAAGCAATTACTGGCAGAATGCCCCCAGATGCCACTGATTTCTACGGATGGCATCCGGGGGCAACTGTTCGGTTCCCAAGCTATTCAGGGGCCGTGGCTAGTGATTTGGCAAGAAGTAGGACGGCAATTTCAGCAAGCTATTTCTACAAATAATACAGCTATTTTCGATGCTACCAATGCCCAGCGCCGCCATCGCCGTGAAGTTATTGCTTTAGCCCGTGACTTCGGTTTTACCCACATTACGGGAATTTGGGTGGATACGCCAGTCTGGCTGTGTTTAGCACGGAATAAAAAGCGATCGCGCCAGGTTCCTGAAGAAATTATTTTGCGGATGCACCGTCAACTCCGGGATGCTCCCCCAAGCCTGGAAGAGGGATTAGACAGGCTGATCCGCTTATCAGAAAAATCAGAGTACGGAAATTGCGATCGCTTCTTGAGCGAGAACCACACTTGAATTTCTATATTCTTTGTTAATTTAAAGTCAGATTCTCTTTGCTTGGCACTATGTCGGGCAAACTAACATCTTTTATCTTAAAAAAACATAACAGGAATTTCTATAGGAGGCTGGTAAATAGATGGCTGCAACCGACTTCAAAGACTATTACGCAATTTTGGGAGTCAGTAAGACTGCTACTCAAGAGGAGATTAAGCAAGCCTTTCGTAAACTAGCCCGCAAATATCACCCTGATGTCAATCCAAATAACAAACAGGCAGAAGCACGCTTTAAAGAAGTTAGCGAAGCCTACGAAGTTGTGTCAGACTCAGATAAACGCAAAAAATACGACCAATTCGGTCAATATTGGAAACAGGCTGGTGAAGGTTTCTCATCTGGCGGCGCTGGTGTTGATATGGGTGGCTTTGACTTCAGCCAATACGGAAATTTTGATGAGTTCATTAATGAGTTGCTAGGACGCTTTGGTGGTGCTACCCCTGGCGGTGGGCGACAAAGTTACTCACAACAAAATAATAATTACTCAAATTACTCACAAAATTACTCATACCGCAGTTCCACAGGTACGACGACTGGTTTTAGCGGCAACTTTAACGATTATGGGTTTGGTGATGCAAGTACGGGTACTTCCCAGGATAGTGAAGCTGCGATCGCTCTAACTTTTTCTGAAGCATTTAACGGTGTGCAAAAGCGCTTCAGTTTAGGTAACGAAACAATTGATGTTCGTATCCCATCTGGCGCTAAACCTGGTACTCGTCTGCGCGTGCGGGGCAAAGGTCAAATCAACCCGATGACTCAGCAACGAGGGGATTTGTATTTAAAAGTCGAACTTCAGCCGCACTCGTTCTTCCAAATGGAAGGGGAGAATTTGGTGTGCGAAGTACCAATCACGCCAGATGAAGCTACTTTAGGAGCGTCTATTGATGTACCCACTCCCGATGGTTTAGTTAATGTCAAGCTACCAGCAGGAGTGCGTTCTGGCCAATCGCTGCGTTTACGTGGCAAAGGTTGGCCTCTCGCTAAAGGTGGACGTGGCGATCAGCTGGTGAAGGTGGCGATCGCACCACCAAAAGACCTCAGCCAGCAAGAGCGGG
>JAHCSU010000083.1 GCA_023522315.1 Nostoc sp. CCCryo 231-06 | reverse complement strand
CTATTAGACTCAGAATTCATTCTGAGGCGGGCTAGATGAGAATGAAATAGCCCTGTCCGTGCCCCTACCAAGGTATTTGTATCATTAAACTGAAATGGTATAACAAATAGCTTTGAAAATGAGCAAGATTGCGGTGTAGAATCTCGCTTGTGATTCGATTAAAAATGCAATGAAAAATATCTTGTTTCACATGGGGCGATTCTTTCGGCGCACTCACCGAACGCAATCTCTTGTCTTGACAGCCATTGGATGTCTTATTGTATTGAGTGTGATTACCTTTGGGACAATGTATGTTCTGGCTCAACCTGCTTCAACCTCATCTGAACGTCTTGCTGTTAAAACACCAAATTTAGGGCGACACTTTCAAGAATTCGGGCGTGAAGGTTCAATCTTGATTTACGACTCAAAAAATAACCGCTTCTATGAACATAATCCTCAACGTAATGCAACTGCGATCGCTCCTGCTTCGACATTCAAAATTTTTAACGCGCTGGTAGCTTTAGAAATAGGTGTAGTTCCTGATGATGTGGCGGTTCTGACTTGGGATGGAGTTCACCGAGAGATTGATGCCTGGAATCATGATACGAATTTGCGTCAAGCTTTTAAAGATTCAACTGTTTGGTTCTACCAAGTACTAGCACGTAGGGCTGGATATGAACGAATGCAGCAATTTATTAACAAAGTAGGTTACGGGAACCGTCAAATTGGCACAGCCGCAGACATTGATCGTTTTTGGCTACAACAGCAGATATTGCAAATTACACCCAAAGAGCAAATTAAGTTTTTGCAACGGTTATATCAAGGCGATTTACCTTTCTCCCAAAGGACAATAAATCTTGTCAAAGACATTATGGTACGTGAACAAACTCCAGACTACATACTGCGGGGGAAGACGGGATGGTTAACGACTACCAAACCAAACGTTGGTTGGTTCGTGGGTTATTTAGAGCAAAATAAAAACGTCTACTTTTTCGCAACAACCCTTGATATGGATAAAGTAGAGGATGCACCCGCCCGCATCGAAATTACACGACGCAGCCTCAAGGATTTGGGTTTGCTGGCTCAAATCAACTAACCACCACCAACAATAGTTACCACTTCTAAGCGATCGCCTGGTTGCACTTTTGTTTGCGGCCAAAACTGGCGATGTAAAATTTCGCCATTATACTCTACAGCCACCAAGCGGGGGTTAAAACCCAACTGTTGGAGCAAGTCGGGTAAATAAATTTGAAACGAACAACTATGGGTTTCCCCATTTACCTGAATGGTAATCTCATTAGACATAAATGTAGGGAATGGGGAATCGGGAATTGGGAATTGGTTACACAAATGACTAATGACTCTTTAAAATTCTGGTTTAATGCGATTGAGTTGAGAGAGCAAATATTGCGTCACTAGTGTAGGCTGTTCGGCTTGCATGAGCGATCGCACCACAGCTACACGTTCGGCTCCGGCATCGATCACATCATTGATATTATTGGCATCTATTCCGCCAATGGCAAACCAGGGAATTGAGCAATTTTTGGCAGCATACCTGACATATTCTAAACCTGTTGCTACCTTACCTAGTTTGGTGGGAGTTTCATAAACTGGCCCGACGCCAATGTAATCTACACCTTCAGCAATTGCTCCTTGCATTTCTTCTTTATTTGTGGTAGAAAGTCCTATCAAACGCTGTGAACCGAGTAATTGCCGAGCAACAGCAATAGGCATATCTTGTTGTCCTAGATGCACCCCATCTGCATCGACAGCTAAAGCTACATCCACGCGATCGTTAACAATGAACAAAGCACCGTAGATATGGCATAACTGCCGGAGTTTTCTTGCTTGTTCTAGACGCAAAGAATCATCGGCTGTTTTATCACGGTATTGTAAAAGCGTTAATCCTCCTTTGAGTGCAGCTTCAACGTTATTCAACAAATTTTCACTAGGGGAAGTCACAAGATACAAATGCGATCGCCACAATAATTGATGGCGCTGATGACCCATTAAACTACTTTCTAGGGTATAAACCTGATAGCGCATCTGTTTACAAGCTTTAGCCATAGTTGGGTGATAAAGCTTGCCGTATTCTTCCAATACCCGCAATGCTTCTTCTATCCGGCAAAAATTAGCTTGCAACACCGATTTGATACTAGCTCGTTGTTCTTCCTGAGGATGGGTTAACTCAGTCCCAGGATCGCCTGGAGTATCTCGCGCCGCCCGTAATTCTGGGGTATGCCACTTGGCTACCTCTTGTCGCAAACCCTTGCATTCAAGAGCCAACTGGGCATTGTTCAACCCAAAGCGACACCATTCCTCAATAATTCGCAAGCCCTCACGAGCGCGATCTAAATTGGCATCTAAAATGCGGTAGACAACATATTGTATCTGCTCTTTTTGGCTGTATGGCTCGACCATTACAACAACCCCGTTAGTGCTTTCATCGAAATGTGAATTATCATATATCCTAGTAACCATAAGTTAATTAATTTGCTTTTTTTTACTCAATTTTTACTAAATCTACGCAAAACAAGGTGGTAGCGAGGGTTACAGTCAATTATCCCATTTTCCTATAGGCAGTGAGAAGGGTAGTTTGAGGCTACAGTTTTGCACTTAGGTTAGTCAAGTATTTTAGGGTAAACGACAAGCTTACAAAGGACTGATATTGCAAGGCAAAAGTCAGGCATTCACGTATTCACACATTCAAAAGTATTGTGGAATCGGCTTTTTAGAGATTTTAAATGGTTACTCTATTTATGCCGTGGCGTATTAGTAATATCTCTTTTTTTCTCTCTGCGCCCTCCGCGTCTCCGTGGTTCAAAAGCATTTTATTTAACCACAGAGACGCAGAGAACACAGAGTTAAGAGGTTAAAGAGAGTTTATTACCCTATCTTCAAAATCGCCACTCGGTCAATATGTGAGTAATATTATCGACATAATACTCTTAGAGAGTATAAGAATTTCTTGTTACTTCCAAGGAGTTGTGTTAAATATGATTCACCATCGTGTGTTTCCTAAGTACCATAGAGTAGATATTATGCTTGCAAAGCTGAAGTTTCTCGAATCAGCAAGGCTTTTATTTTTTAGTTTATCAGTATTATCTTTTACCGCAAGCATGGGAACGGTAAGTATGGCGTTCCTGGATAGCGCGTTAGCGCAGCCCGCCGTAGGCATCGCTCAGATGCCATTGACACCGGTTTCAGCGCCTCTGGTTGAGAAAACAAATTCTCAGAACGTGCTGTTTGTCAACCCAAATGGTGGAGATGACACAGGCAATGGCAGCGAATCCGCTCCTATAAAAACGATTACCCAAGCGTTGCGATTAGCTAACGCCAATACTGTAATTATGCTCTCCACGGGCACTTATAGCGCCGAGACAGGAGAAGAATTTCCCTTAATATTGAAACCGGGTATCTCAATTCAAGGCAACCCTAGCAATCAAGGTAAAGATATTGTAATTCAGGGAGGTGGTGATTACCTAAGCCGGAGCTTTGCCGCTCAAAATGTCACAATTGTTGGAGCAAACCAAAGCTTACTCACTGGGGTGACGGTGACGAACCCAAACCGCCGTGGTTACGGTTTATGGGTTGAATCAAGTAATCCGGTAATCGCAGAAAATACATTTACTGGCAGTACCCAAGATGGGATTTCTGTCTGTGGTAATGCTGCACCCACCATTAGTAAGAATTATTTTGATCGAAATGGAGCCAATGGCATCACAATTGCTGGTAACTCCAGTCCCCAAGTGAAAGAAAATGTCTTTCACGAAACGGGCTTTGGCATCAATATTGCCCAAAAAGCTGCTCCTGTAATCATAGGGAATCAAATTCAAAACAATAGATCGGGAATTGTGGTGCAAGCAAATGCCCGCCCGATTTTACGGAATAATATTATTCAAGATAATAAAGAAGATGGTTTAGTTGCGATCGCTCAAGCAATGCCAGATTTAGGTAGTGCATCCGAACCTGGGGGTAATCAATTTCAAAATAATGCCCGCTACGACATTAACGCCAGCGCTGCTAAACAGGTGATTTCTGCTGCTGGTAATAACCTTGTGAGCGATCGCATCACTGGCAAGGTAGATATCAATGGTACAACAGCACTTGTAACCCAAAATTCTCAACCCGCCTCTGTCGCTAACAATGTGTTACGAGAAATACCAGTAACCGGGGAAATCACCTTCTCGGCTCCCGAAATCTCTGAAAGTACTAATAGGCAAACCAGCAACAGTATTTCAGCAAATAATCCTGTTTCTACAAAATTAAACACTCAACTGCTGCCATTGTTGCCAGCCAATGTGCCGCTTTCTATGCCTATATCCAATCAACAGCAACCCACCTCTAAAGTTGCCGGATTTCCTACTCCTAGCAGCTTGTCAGCTAGACAAATACCAACTAACACTTCAACAGTTGCAACTCCCAGTCCAGCACAGCCACCTAATACACCACAGTTGAATTATGTGCGGATTGAGCCTAAGACGATTGAGTTTACTGCTCCTGAGTACCTATCCAATTCCGTTACACAGCAGCCATTACCAATACAAGAAACTTCTGCCTCAGCTGCTTCTGCACTTTTACCACTTCCTCATCGCAATATCCCTATTGCTAATAGTGGCAATATCCAAACAAGTTCTGCAAGTATTCCCTATAGTGGTAACTCTGCTACACAATTTGGTGTACGTTATCGCGTAGTAGTTCCACTCTTCACTGATAAAGATCAAGATTTAGTGCGATCGCTTGCTCCTGGTGCATTTCCCACGGTTTGGCAAGGTCAAAGAGTTATGCAAGCAGGAGTATTTGGCAGTGAATATAACGCTAAAGAAATGCTCAAAAAACTCTATACCAACGGTTTAAGAGCCATTATGGAACCGTTGAATTAATTGGGCATGGGGCATTGGGAATGGGCTATGGGGCAAAAGATATGGAATTAGCGAGAAAAGCACCTCAAAATGAATATTGATCCACTTGACAGAGCGATCGCTTTCCTACTGTGGGGAGGCATCGCTCTTTTAGTCAAGGGGGTGATCGTATTTTGGGAAGTCGGTCAAAAGGCGATTGCGGTTAGGCATAAGTTGAATTAGTGATCGTGTTCTTGTTTTAGGGAGCGATCGGGGAAAGCATCCTTTATCCATCACCTTCATCTAGATATTTCAGGAAAGAATTAACACCCAGTAACTGAATGCTATAGCTTGCCATTACCCCTCTCAAGTCATCATCAGCCCGCAAGTCATCATCCCCAGATACGATAATCCCCGCTTTGCCATCAATCGCTGTAGCCAACACAGGTAAATCTTTGGGATCTCGACAATTAGGCGGAACAGTTTTCAACTCAACCCATAAGGCGCGGTACTGCAACTGTTGTTCTAAGCGAATCGCCTGACTAGAGTCAATCCGCTCTCTTAAACGAGGGCGATTCCAAACAAGATGGAGTTCTTCCATGAGGGGTTGACTCATTACGAGCTGGAATTTATCCTCATTAAATGCTGCCAAAATCGGCAATGTAACTCGCCCTTTCAGCAAAATGCGAATCCAAATGTTGGTGTCGATGACTACTCGCAACATCAGAACTGCTGGGATTGCTGACGCACAGCTTTAATTTCAGCCCTGATTTCATCGTCTGTAATCTCATTCACGGGGGGTTCGGCATAAAGTTCTTGAATTAAAGCCGTCAAATCTGAACGTAAATCTATTTGAATCAAGGCTCTAGCGACTTTTGCTCGTTCGTCTGGCTGCAACTGTTGTACCGCCGTAATGAGTTGTTCCAAAGTAATTGGGATCGATACCATATCAGTATCCATCATGATGGTTTCTTAAATTTTAGTGCGTTTGCGCGATCGCTATCAGTCTCAAGGAGAATTGACGACTTGTATTTATTCGTTCGTTGCAGTCAGTCTGGCAAATATGAAGGTCAGATCCTTTTCATTCCCTTTTTTTGATTGTAATAGCGATCGCGGGTCAAAATGATATCAATTGCCTTAAGAGAGCGATCGCTTTTCTAATGTGGAGGAGGCAATCGCGGTTTCATCAAAGGAGCGATCGCACACCCTTATATCTGCAATGATTTGGCGACTTGCGTCTGGATACAGCAGGCTCAGTTTTTTCTGTTTTACCAACTTTAAACTCGACGAACAAGGGGTAGCGTTACCGTCAGTATGCCAGATTTTTATCGTTTTACCAACATTCGGTTATTTGTTGGATTTACAAAATATTTTTAAGGGCGTTTATTTTGGTTGCCTTCATAATAGCGGGTTATTTTTGACAAGCGAGGTGCGCTCACCATCGAAAATTACCCGTTATTGGGGTGTGTTCCACGAAATGGCTCTAACGTTTAATCTTAGGGACTTACGGCGTAATAGTTAATCAAAGTCCTGCTCGCAATTGGTCAAACCCTTGATAATACCACAAAACACTTTTGCAAGAGTTCTAAAGTATCCATCACTGAGTAATCGCAAAAGGTTTTGGTCTACTGACAATGCGACACCTTACTACTTTGGGTACTTCTAAAAAATAATTGTATTAGAATGTATTTGATCTTATAGAAGTATTACGTAATATTTATTTTTTGGAAAGCGCTGCATAAGTTCTTATAATTACCGTAAGACTTTAAGTAAGGGTTGCTAATTTTAGTAGCTGCAAGTAGTTGGACGGAGAAGTTTATAACCATGTAACTAAATTACGTAGTTGTAAATTTTTTTATGCCTACTTACTTAAATCAACCAAAAATTTTAAACCAAACTCAAAAGCAATTCTTTACACATGAAGGAAAAGATGAAACAAAATACGATAAGTATAAAGGATGTCGCATTTTTCACTGAACTTACTACTGATGAACAAGCACTGTTAGTAGGAGGCTGTTCGGTTGAAACTTCAAAGGGTACAGTAATCAGAGGTACAAAATGTGTACTGAAACCAGATGGAACTATTGAAGTATCACTGGCAGCGCCTCCGCCTGTTAACTTTCTTCCTCCGGATGACCCTACGCCTTCTCTATTGGCTTCTATAGAATAACCTTAACAACCTTGTGTTGAGTCCGATACAGACCTAAAATTCAGCCCCTTTCCTTGTAGGGAAGGGGAGTAAAATTCAGTATACCATTTTGTTTTTGGCTATATATAATTCCTATTTCTCTTCATTTTCCTTGTGATGCTCCTGCCAATAAGCGCAAATCTCTATTAAAAATTCCCCTAAAGTAAGCTTTCTTCTCACTGCTTCTACCTTCAACCAGTGGTGCAGAGAAGGCGGAATATGCCTAATCGTAAGCCTTTTGAGGTTTTTATCTGCCTTATCTGCCTTATCTGCCTTGTCTGCCATTTGGGTGTATGATGAATGGGAAGGGATATAAGGGACTTCTAAAAAATAAAATCACCAATAAATAGGAATGATAATCATTATGAAGAGGAAGGAGGAGGAGCATCCTCCTCCTTCCCCTTTTTTGTAGTAAATTCAATTTAAATTCAAATTTTTGGGTGGTTGTAGGTTGATACAGTTAACTGATTCAATAAAAAATATATTAAAGGAAACGTCAAGTCAACTAAAAGGTGCATCAAGTCACTAATCTTGGCGATCGCACTTGTCGTAAACTTTTTCGCCAGTTCCCCAGCACCAGATTTGACAAACTCTTGGAAAGCCAACGCTGCGATCGCACTTGCAGTTAAAGTAGTTAAAGGATCTGGTATACGTAATTTACCTGTAAATTGTCTTAAATATTTAATATTTATTACAGACTAATATATAAATACTGAATTCAAACCTTACCCAAGGGCAATTGCACCAGCAGTTAGCATCTTCATGAAGATACATGGTTTTTCTGCTTAATTCCGTAAATGAAGCAAGATTTTAGATTACACGATTGGGCTATTAAGTAGAATGGGTGGCTGAAAGTATTCATTACTCGTGCTCGTGAGCGGTGTAACCACATAAGTGTGTTTTACCAACTTAGGGTCATAAGTTGGTATTTGAGTTCTGACTAGATTAATTAGTAACGTTGAATTATATTTATGATACTTTTCAGCGCGATCGCCTTTGCCGTAAGTCCGGTTGAGCCGAAGAAAACCATCCTCTAATACTCCAACACGATTTCAAAGTACCTCAACATGACTTTGAAGTCCTTCAACACAAGTTTCAAGTACTCCAAGACGATTTCAAAGTACCTCGACATGACTTTCAAGTACTCCAACACGACTTTCAAGTACCTTGACATGACTTTGAAGTACTCCAACACGACTTTCAAGTACCTCGACATGACTTTGAAGCACTCCAACACGACTTTCAAGTACCTCGACATGACTTTGAAGTACTCCAACACGACTTCGAGGTATTTATTGCTAATATTTAAGTAGCTTTTTTGACAAATAAAATAAAAACTTCAGTATAATTCACTAAAAATAATCAAGTCGATCTTAATTTGCTTTAATTTTTCCGAATTATCTCTCAGAGAAGTTTATGGTTGCATTGGCTAGAGTATATGCAGTAACCCTATAACCTCCTTCAGGAGCGCATTTCATGGCACGACTAAAACGCAGTTCACCCACTCTCGAAAAGGCTCTCCGTCGAATTGCAGGAATGCGATCAATTAGCCCTACGCTAGAATTTGGCAACGGATTAAATTTGACAGACTACGACACCCGCATCCAAACCTTGCAAACTCAGCTATCAATCTACAATACTTCACTCTCTAGCATAGATAAAATGGCAGGTCGCCTCTCTCTAATAGAAGAAGAATTGCGCGGCTACTCTGAAAAGATGTTAATGAGTGTGGCAACCCATTATGGCAAAGACAGTTTGCAATATATCCAGGCGGGAGGCAAGCCACGCCAGAAATTATCACGCCGTTCGAGCAACACCCAATCCCTATCTGAGAGTACAGCTACAATTTTGAATGGTGCAAACAACAATGGTAAACAAACCTCTGTTGTTTTACCTTAATCGTTTAACTGCGTCGTGCTGACCGATTCAGTTATCAGTCATCAAGTATCCGCATTATCAGATAATAAGTTTGTTTTGGTACAAGCCTACTTATCAGTGAACTGATTTAAATCCCCACTATCTATCCTGGCTTATGATCCAAACGGGTAGCTTGCTCTAGGGCGGCTTTTTCTTTGGCTCGACGAACATAAGGTTGTAATTGCGTGCGATCGCAACCTGTTAAAATAATCAGGTTTTCCAAGCTAATCCCCCGCATTAACATTTCTACACGCCAGGTTTGTTGTGCTTGTGCTATGGCTGGCGTTTGTCCTTGGGGAGTTAACAATCCTTGACTCCATATTTGCCAACGTGTCTGAAGCTCTGATTCTGAAAGCGGTTTGCCTGTTTCATTCAAAAACATGGGTGTTTGACTATCTTTACGGCTTTTTAGCCATTTGATTAAGGGATTATTAGTGAAAGAGCCGTAGCGTTTGCCCAAAATCCACTGATTCACAGGTACTTGACGGACAAATCCTGGAATTGTGATTTGCAAGAAGTGCCCTTGAGTATCGTAGATTTGATGCGATCGCTCCAAGCTAATTATTTCTGTGGCGGATAACCCAGCCCCAAATAACACATAAGCCAAGGCATAATCTCGTACTCCCCATTTCCTTGCTTGTTGCAGAATTTCGTGAACTAAACTAGCTGGTAAATCAGCTACTTCTGTGGTAACAAACCCTCTTTGTAAAGAGTTTATTGCTGATTCTGCTGAAGCTGACATGGCTCCATGTAAAAACAATTCCACCAAATTTTCCAGAAAATCATCCCGATCCTCCCAAAGTTCGTGAAATTCGCTGGTGAACTCAATTACGGCATATCCCAAGATCATCCCATTTAGTAAACTGGCTAATTTTTCTGCCGGTAAGTAGGTGTTTAGGTGGCCTTGCTGGATTACAGTAGCTAAATACTGTGCTACATAACGGTTTGCCTCTGTTACTCCCCTGCCTAGTGCGCGGCGATTTTCTGCCGGGAATTGGTCGGCTTCACCCACCACAGACCGGACGAACTCTGGCACTCGTTCTAATGCATGTAAGCTGTCACTTGCATAATCTTTAAGAGCTTGGTAGACATTGCCGGGAGGCGTTGCCCGCCGTACCAGCGACTCACCTAAATCCTTGAAGGCTGCGGACTCTTCCAGCACAGCTAAAAGCAGTCCATGCTTATTGCCAAAATTCCGAAATAGAGTCACTTCGTTGACTTCGGCTTTTTCAGCAATTTGGCGGGTTGTGGTAGCGCTGACTCCGTGAGCAGAGAACAACTCAAGTGCAGCTTGAATCAGGCGTTGACGAGTTGAAACGAGTTGAGATGACATAAAAAAATGCAAGTGGCACTTGCACGGATATCAGAGTTCTGCTAGCATAACAAATGTAAGTGATACTTGCTTTACTTGACTGTAACGAACTGGTGTACAGGGCGGGTAAATCCTAGCGGGATTATGCCCAAGAAAAGACAAATCACTTCATCATCCATCAACAGGAATTTTTATGACCGCAAATTTTGGGGCGATCGCCCCTGAGAGAGGCAACTCACCTCAACTCAGTTGGACAAATGTGGTATTTTTTGCTGCATTTCATGCCTTAGCACTTCTGGCCCCTTGGTTTTTTTCCTGGTCAGCATTAGGTTTGCTAGTGTTTCTGCACTGGTTATTCGGGAGCATTGGTATTTGCCTGGGATATCACAGACTATTGAGCCATAAAAGTTTCCAGGTTCCTAAGTGGTTAGAGTATGCGATCGCCCTGATTGGAGCGCTGGCTTTGCAAGGTGGGCCAATTTTTTGGGTAGGTGGACACCGCCAACATCACGCTCACACGGAAGATATTGACCTAGACCCTTACTCTGCCCAAAGAGGATTTTGGTGGAGCCATATACTGTGGATTTTCTACCCGCGTCCAGAATTTTTTGACTATGAAACCTATAAAAAATATGCCCCTGACCTAGCAAGACAGCCCTTTTATTGCTGGCTGGATCGCTACTTCTTGCTGTTGCAAATACCCTTCGCACTGCTCCTATATGCATTAGGAGGATGGCCTTTCGTATTCTACGGAGTGTTTCTCAGATGTGTCTTGCTTTGGCACTCAACCTGGTTTGTGAACTCAGCATCACACCTGTGGGGTTATCGCACCTTTGATGCTAATGATGGCGCTCGTAATCTTTGGTGGGTATCCATCGTCACTTATGGAGAAGGATGGCACAACAACCATCATACTTATCCCCACATGGCGAAATCTGGATTGTCTTGGTGGGAGATTGATGTTACTTGGTGGAGTATCCTAGTTTTGCAGACTTTGGGTTTAGCCAAAAAAGTTGTCTCGCGTCCTCCTCAAGGTGCAACTCACGGCTAAATTGCAACTAAATTATCATGGATTTGTTAAGCCGATTGCTTCTCGCAGTCGGCTTAATAAGCTAATTACGCATTTTAATTGCATATTTACATCATGATCAATACATCTAGGTTTCGCCAGACTATTCTGCTGGCTATCATCACACTTAACCTTATTTCTACTTGGCTACACTACATAGATAATGCATTATTTTTGAGTAGATATCCTGGCCCCGCGTGGTTCACTTCTGTTGGAGTAATTATTACTGTGATTTTGATGACTCCAATTGGATTATTGGGATATTGGTTTTACACCAAAGGCATATTTTGGTTGGCATACTTTTTATTAGCCTTATACTCAATCACTAGTATCTCCAGTCCAGTCCATTATCTCTTCCCGATGCTTGCTCCCATGTCTTTGAAAATGCATAGCTTAATTTGGTTGGATGGAGTTATGGGACTGTTACTGATAGGTTTTTTATTGTGGTCTAGTTTTATATTGAAAGAGTGGCGTAGTACACTATCTACAAATTGACATAACATATATAACTGAAATCGCTCTCCATTTTCTTAAGTCTAAATTAAACAAAATCTGTTACTAGCTATTTCACGGTAAAATCTAACGGTTTAAATCACCGCAATACATCAAGCGTGAAAACTGACAGCATTTTTTATCGCCTTTTTCAAGAACTTCCTAGCATCTTTTTTGAATTAATTGGTAATCCACCCCAAACCGCAGAGGATTATAAATTCTCCTCAATTGAAATCAAGCAAACTGCATTCCGTATAGATGGTGTTTTTCTCCCAACACAAGGAGAAGAAAATCCGATTTACTTTGTTGAAGTCCAGTTTCAAACCGACACAGAAATTTATTCGCGCCTAATTTTCGAAATTTGTTTATACTTACGCCAAAATAAACCTAAAAATTCTTGGCGAGGAGTAGTTATCTATCCTAATCGCAGTTTAGATATAGCAGATATCAAGAATTACAGCGAATTTTTCACTAGCGATGCCTACGGCGGGCTACGCCTACGCGTCAGTCGCATTTATCTAAATGAATTAGGTGAAACTGCATCATTGCCAGTTGGAATTGCTACGATGAAATTAGTGGTCGATGAAGAGGAGACAGCAATTACATCTACTAGGCAGTTAATAGACAGAACCCAGCAAGAAATTAACATTGAACCACAACGGCGGCAGTTACTAGAATTAATAGAGACAATTTTAGTTTATAAGTTTCCGACGATGAGTCGAGAGGAGATTGAAGGTATGTTTGGGTTAAGTGATTTGAAACAAACACGAGTTTATCAAGAAGGCAAACAAGAGGGGAAACAAGAGGGCAAACAAGAAGGCAAGCAAGAAGGAGCGCGTGAAGAAAAGTTTAGAATGATACCTGTGTTGTTGAGATTAGGATTGAGTTTTGAAGAAACAGCGAAAGAGTTAGGTTTGAGCCTAGAAGAGATTCAGCAAGAAATCCAAAAACAGCCTCCAAGTCAGGATACGTAACCTACAATTAGCACTAATCGCAGATACCTCTAAATATTCCTGCTATTTTCCATTCCCATTAATTTTTTATTTTTTGTATGATTTCGCTCTCCCCCATTCTCCAAGCTAGACTTTCCCAACCCCTCAAGATTGGCTCGTTTGAGGTAAAAAGTCGGGTTCTCCAGTCGCCTCTATCTGGGGTGACAGATATGGTGTTTCGCCGTCTCGTGCGTCGCTATGCGCCAGATTCGATGATGTATACCGAAATGGTGAATGCTACAGGGCTGCATTATGTCAAGCAGTTACCCAAAATTATGGAGGTAGATCCCAATGAACGCCCAATTAGTGTTCAACTATTTGATTGTCGTCCAGATTTCCTGGCAGAAGCAGCAATAAAAGCAGTTGCCGAAGGTGCTGATACTGTAGATATTAATATGGGTTGTCCGGTAAATAAAATCACTAAAAATGGTGGTGGTTCTTCGTTGTTGCGGCAACCAGAAGTAGCAGAAGCAATTGTGCGAGAAGTGGTAAAAGCTGTTGATGTACCTGTGACAGTAAAAACCCGTATTGGCTGGAATGATAACGAAATTACTATTCTCGACTTTGCCAAGCGGATGGAAGATGCAGGTGCAAAAATGATTACAGTCCACGGACGCACCCGCGCCCAAGGGTACAATGGCAATGCCCGTTGGGAATGGATTACCCGTGTGAAAGAAGTGCTTTCTATACCCGTGATTGGGAATGGAGATATTTTTTCCGTTGAAGCGGCGGTGAGATGTTTAGAACAAACTGGCGCTGATGGTGTGATGTGTTCCCGTGGAACTTTGGGTTATCCATTTTTGGTGGGAGAAATTGATCACTTCCTGAAAACTGGAGAGATGTTACCGACACCTACCCCGATTCAGCGTTTGGAATGTGCAAGAGATCATTTACAAGCCTTGTGGGAATATAAAGGCGATCGCGGTGTGCGTCAAGCCCGTAAGCACATGACTTGGTATGCTAAAGGTTTCGTAGGTGCTGCCGAACTCCGAGGACAGCTAAGTTTAGTTGAAAAAGTAGATCAGGGTTTAGCAATGATTGACCAAGCAATTGAAAAACTAGCTAATGGTTATGAACTTGAAGAAGAAGCACAAAGTAGTTTGGTAATGCTTTAAAAAGTTGATTTTAACCTAGTTTGGGGTGATATTGCTGTTAATGATGATAACTAGATAAATTATTATGATTGCTTACTGACTATCAACTTGTTTTTAATCCTATGAATCAACCACTACTTCGCTTTGTTGCTAGCAAAAATTATAAAAATCTGTCTTTAGATACAGCACCTCCGGCGGCTATGAGGTACATCCTCAAAACTGAAAGCTATGATAGGAGAGGGGCAAGAGGAAAACTGTATTGCATAATAGCCGGAAGCGCTGTATTAAATTCTCCAGTTCTTCCTTCATTGCTAGTCATTGATGAGCCAGAATTAGGATTGCACATATCGTGGATGCCAATTCTAGCAGAGTGGATAAAAAAAGCTGCCGCGAAAACCCAATTAATTATCACCACACATAGTCCCGATCTTTTAGATCATTTCACGGATTGTTTAGAAAATGTTTTTTGTTTTGCTTCAGAAGATAAAACGCATTTCTCCATCAAAACACTCTCCAAAGAAATGCTAAATCAAAAATTAGAAGAAGGATGGCAATTAGGTGATTTATATCGTGTTGGCGACCCCAGTATTGGAGGATGGCCGTGGTAGTATGGGTTTTTGCTGGTGGTGGAGAAGCTGAAGTTAGAGGATTAATCCCTTTTTTAGAACAAAACTTTTCTAATTGTAAATTTGAACGAAAAACACCAGCTCGTCAAAAACCTGGGCCTAAACCTGGTAAAGGAAATAGTTATGGCAGAACAAGTCAAAGCCTAATTGAGCAAATCATTAAGGAACTACCTATTGCCTTAAGATGTGAACCAAATAAATGTAATTTAATTTTAGTGTTTGACGATTTAGATTGCCGCACGCCAGAGCTTCAAGAAAATAAAATTTTAAATGCGATATCAACTATACCAGAATGTGCTGATATTAATAAACTTGTTTTGTTTCCGGCTCCTGAACTGGAAGCTTGGATTATTGCAGATTGGAGTAACTCAATAGCTAGACATCCAGATTTTCGAGGTAGACACGAGCGGATGCGTTACTGGCTTAGTCAGGAAAAAAATATTCCTTTTAATGAACCAGAATCATTTAGTGAATATGATGAAGACAGAGATTGTTGTCAAGAAAAGCTATCACAGGCGCTAGTTGATTCAAGTGTTTTAGCTGAATTTGATAGCCTTTCAACACGTTATTCTAAAGGATTGCATACCCCGGCACTATTACAAGACATCCGACCAGATGAAGTTCAACGAAGATGTCCTTTATTTCGCAAACTCTATAACTATCTTAATAATTTTTGTTGTTCTCCATCAAACTATGGTTAAAAGCTGTTGATGCGTTATGCGCTTCGCGCTACTACTTAAAGCTCCAAATAGCTGAAACATAGTCCCCATAAAGTGCGCGGATGGTTTTAAAGTACCATTGCCCTGAAAGTCTTGTATAGATGGAGCGTACAGCCTTTTTTGCTCGTTATCATTTTGTACACCTACCCATCCGCGCATTTGGCAAGGAAATTAGTCTAATTAGCGATCGCTACCTCTATTAAAATAAGCGATCGCCTAATCCTTGCACACCTTAATTTACCAAATCAGGGAATACCTCTTGCACAGCCGGATGCACTAAGTGATGATTCTGCACATTCACACCCTTAGCTAATGCTGGGTTAACTTCCAGTGCCTTCATTCCCAAATTCGCCAACTGGACGACATAGGGTAATGTACTATTATTGAGTGCCTGAGTTGCTGTCCAAGGTACTGCTCCTGGCATATTGGGAACGCCATAATGCACCACACCCTCTTCAACGTACACCGGATTTGCGTGAGATGTAGGGTGTAAAGTTTCTATGCAACCACCTTGGTCAACGGCTACATCAACTATTACAGAACCAGGACGCATTTGTTTAACCAATTCACGGGATACTAGTATTGGTGCCCTGCGTCCCAGTACTAAAACTGCACCGATGAGCAAATCGGCTTGTTTAACGGCGGTTTCGATATGAGCAGAGTTGCTGTAAAGTAATTCGACTCTAGAGCCAAAGAGGGTTTCTAAGTAAGATAAGCGATCGACACTCACATCTAAAATTTGGACGTTAGCACCCATGCCCACGGCAATTTTAGCTGCTTCTGTGCCGACAACGCCGCCACCTAAAATTACTACTTTACCTGGTTGGACTCCAGGGACACCACCTAAAAGAACTCCTCTACCACCTTGCTGGCGTTCTAGGAATCTCGCCCCAAATTGTACTGCTAGCCGACCGGCAATAACGCTCATGGGGGTGAGCAAGGGTAGTCTATTAGCACCAGGTTGTTCTACGGTTTCGTAGGCGATCGCAGTTGTGCCACAATCAATTAAATTCTCTGTCAATTTGCGATCGGCTGCTAAGTGTAAATAAGTAAATAATATCTGCCCTTTTTGCAAAAATTTATACTCAGATGTTAGCGGCTCTTTGACTTTAATAACTAATTCCCGATTCCAAGCCATTTCTGATCTGGGGACAATCTCGGCTCCAGCACTTCTGTAGTCGTCATCTGAGAATCCAGCACCATTACCTGCTTGCGTCTGGACAAAGATGCTATGATTATTTTCCCGCAGCACCCGCACACTAGAAGGACTTAAACCTACCCGAAATTCTTGATCTTTATTTTCCTTAGGAACGCCAATTTCCATATATCGCCTCTGATAATTTTTTTGTTTAACTGTAGCCTGCGAATTTCAAGCTTGCTACTGATCTATTACAGATAGCTGTATTAGAGATATTTAATCTGTGTCCTAAGTTTCTCAATTTAATCTGAGTAGCCCCAAACTCTTACCCTTGACTATTGCCCCAGTATTTATACAATATATAAAGAATAGTAACAATTTATTAAAAGAGCGATTGTATAGCTTCCTACTAGGAAACTTTTGCTCAATTTCTCAAGTAATCTTGGCTATTCAAGGCTGCAATCAGCTTATAAACCGCGTCCATCTTGAAAACTGTAGTTATTTCAGTATGAAAAGAAAAAACCC
>JAHCSU010000082.1 GCA_023522315.1 Nostoc sp. CCCryo 231-06 | reverse complement strand
AAATGCCCAGTGTTCAAACTGTGTGGTGTCAAAATTACCCTCAAACCGTTGATTTAAATGCTCCAGCATATTGAGGTTAAATGCTGCCGTCACCCCCTGGCTGTCGTTATAAGCTGGTTCCAAAATCTGTTTCGGCTTTCGTAAATCTATCCCCAACAAGAAATACTCACCTACTTGCAGAGCTTCTGTAATTTCCGAAAAGAAGACATCACACTCACCAGGTGTAAGATTACCTAAACTGCTACCAATAAAACAAATCATTCTGCTAGGTAATTGCGTCGGTAGGAGTTTTGCAAGGGCTAATTCATAGGTTCCTGCTAAAGCATAAACTTGCAGTAAGGGATAGTCTGTTAATAACTGCTTGGCGCTACTTTCCAAGATACCTGCACACACATCAATTGGTAAGTAGTGCAGGGGATAGTCTAGCTGCTGGTAGGCATTTAGTAAAATGCGGGTTTTGGTAGAACTGCCACTGCCAAGTTCTACTAATTCACAAGCGCCAGTTATCTTGGCAATTTCGCCAGCATACTGCTGTAAAATCGTTGTTTCTGTGCGTGTGAGATAATATTCTGGTAAATCACAGATTTGCTCAAATAGCTCAGAACCACGGTCATCATAAAAGTAACAGGGGGGTAGAGATTTAGATGTTTGAGTTAATCCCTTCACTACATCACTCCCAGTACTAGGTGCAACTATTTGAGTTGCACCTACCAAACGCTGTATCTGCAAGCGTTTTTCAACGGTGTTTTGAGAAGTAACGTTCCTGTTAACAGCTTTAGATATCGACATTAAACCTCCCTATGCTTGGCGTAATAGGCTACCTGTGATGGCAAACCCTTACTCTAATTAGTGAAACACATAGCCATAGCTAATAAAATCATGCCTGAGCAATATTGCTCAGGCATTAAAGGTATTTTTAGGGATTTACCAATTCAAATGGCAATATGTATGCCCCAAGTGCCAGCCAACAGAGTTAAAGTCAGCCTCATGCTGACTACAGAATGTGGCTTCGTCCATATCCTGAAATAGTGCAAAACTTTTCTAGCGACATTCAAGGAAAGTTTGAAAAATAGACTCTTTCACACTAAATTTGCTCAATTTTTATCTCACAGTCTAGGGCGTACAAGCTTCCTGAAAAAATAGCAATGCCAATGATAAACAGCCATCCACTGGCGACGAGAGTGGGTTGAGGAAATTCGGTACGACTAATTAGGATTACTACTAGAAAAAGCACCAGCAGCAACTGACAAACCGCCTAAAATGGCAGCTACGCTCAAAAAAATCTGCGTCATTAGACTTAGCCGTAAGTTAATTATTAGTCATTGGTCATTAGTCATTAGTCATTAGTGAATAACAAAGACAACTCACAAATGACAATTAGATATCAAAATGATATGATACAGCCCCTTCATCGTTCACCTTAAAGTTTGCATTGAATTCTTTAGCTTTTTCGTCTAAATATTGTCTGGCGTGGGCTGCGGGTAGTTGTGACTGCATTGCAAAGCCTAAAACAGTTATGCGCCCATGATTTTCTTGTAGCATCTCATAAAAAATCGATTGCAGGCGATCGCTAACTTGTTCATTAAGCGCCTTTTTCTCCTGTCGGCTTTGACGGTATAATCCCAATGCCAACCATGTGCCCAATGTTAGGGTAGGAACGCCAAAAATTAGACCACCAACAGCAGTATTATCAATTACAGGGGTATCTGTTGCTGGTGAAAACTCAATCGAACCATCCCAAGCTACGGGTAGCGTGATTGATTTTTCCGTAGTTGTTTTATTAAATACCGCTGCTGCTGATAGCATTACAAACATGAATCCCATTGTCAGTAGCCAACCTGCGGCCAATTTTTCAGCAGTTTTCATAGTTCCACTTCAGATTTACACTTTGCTAGCGATTTTAACCTGACTTTCGCAAAGGTTCTAGTATTTGAACCTCGTATGACTAAAAGTTTTGAGCTTAGTAAGCTAAGGTTTACAAATAAAATGTAAATTTTGCGGGAATTATTTTAGATGCGGATGTGCGATCGCTATGATAATTGTTCATGCTCCCAATCAGAGCGATCGCCAAGTTCAAAAGGAGAACTTAGCGGCAACTATAATACTTACCAGTGTTAAGCCTTGAGATTTTTAAATCGCAGCAGAGGTATAATATTTATCTTGCTGCGATTCTAAACTTACTTGCGTGTAGCTTCCACTAGGCGGGAAAAATAGAAACGAGTCTTCGTCATCGCTTTTCGTTGCAATGAAAAGCCATTACTTTCTAAAATTTTTACCACATCAGCTTCCCGATGTAAATATGCACGAGTCGCTTTACTTGGCCCGGGAAAGAAACTGCCAATTTTCTTGAGTATAGTCAGGGCGCATGTCTTTGGTGCAAAACTGAGAATTATCCGCGATTGTGCCAAAGAACAGAGGTGAGATATCATCTCATCCGCTTTTTCTTGGGGGTAGTGGATGAGAACATCCAAGCAAATAACGGTATGGTAACTCCCACTTAACGATTCCAAATCCTGCACGGCAAAAGTGGGATTTTCAGAATTTCCCAAAGTTTGCTTGGCTCTATCCTTGCCTTCTTCCACCATTTTTTCAGAAATATCGGTGGCATAGACTTTAGCACCATCTACCGCTAGGGGGATGCTGAGACTACCGACACCACACCCAGCATCGCAGATTGATAGCTCTGGTAAATTGTTATCAGCCTTCAGCCAGCCGAGAACTGTATCCACGGTTTGCTGGTGTCCATTGCGGATGTCTAGTTGGACTTTGTTGACTTCGCCATCGCCGTAGATTCGCTTCCAACGGTCAAATCCGGTGGAATTGAAATACTCACGAACAATCGTTTTATCGTCGGCTACGTTCATAAACTTTAATTTTTAGGGGTTCCCAATGCTTAAAATTATCATTGATAGGAACCCATAAGAGCGGTCTTCCAGATTTTTATAGATATGATGTAGAGAATTAGGGACGTACAGATGTGCGCCCTTAATAATTTAAACGAGAACAGCTATATTTAAGAAATTATTGTCGTTTTATGATTTTTTGAAAGCATTTCCTAATATTTAAACATCGATTATTTTCGTTACTATAAATTCCATTGATATTTCACCCTGTACATGTAGACAACCCCTTCTTAAGGTAGAATCGTGATTGCGATAGCTTCGTTCGCCGTAGGCATCACAAGATTTATCTTGTTAAAGATTTAATTCTTTGTAGCCAATAAAACTGAAGCGCACAGAAATTTTAAGTAAAATTCCTTATAATAATGGTAAATCTTCTATTTAGGTTTAATTATTACACATGGCACTGAACTCCCTAACAGACAGTCCTATCGTTACATTTACAATTCTCCTAACAGTAATCTTTATTGTACCTCCCATATTTGAGCGACTACGATTACCTGGATTAGTGGGGTTGTTAGTGGCAGGTATATTACTAGGGCAAAATGGACTAAAGTTATTAAACCATGAGTCTGAAACTATCAATCTCCTCTCGGATATCGGCAAACTTTATTTGATGTTCGTGGCAGGTTTAGAAATTGACTTAGAGCAGTTCCGTAAAACTAGAAATCGCTCAATTGGGTTTGGCACTTTAACATTTTTAGTACCACTTATTGCTGGCATTGCAATAGGACGTTTATTCAATTTTGGTTGGAATGCCTCCTTCCTAATTGGTTCTTTACTGGCTTCTCATACCCTCTTGGCATATCCAATTGTGAGTCGTCTGGGAGTAGTAGCAAATGAAGCTGTAACCGTCACAATTGGGGCCACAATTTTTACTGATACAGGTGCTTTGCTAGTATTAGCGATTTGTGTTGGAATTCATAAAGGGGAATTCTCCGCTTTAAGTTTGGCGACTTTGTTGGGTGGATTGGCAATTTACTCGGCTGTTGTTCTGTTTGGCTTTGACTGGGTAGGAAAACAGTTTTTTCGCCGTTCCGGGGATGAACAAAGTAACCAGTTTTTGTTTATATTACTAGCATTATTTTTGGCATCTGTCGGAGCACAGGTAATTGGAGTTGAAAAAATTGTTGGTGCATTTTTAGCAGGTTTAGCTGTCAACGATGTTTTGGGACGTAGCCCAGTCAAAGAAAAGATCGAGTTTATTGGTAGTGTTTTATTTATCCCTTGTTTCTTTGTGGACATGGGATTATTGATTAATATTCCTGCATTTATTAAAACCCTTAGTTCAGTTTGGCTGACTGTGGTAATTGTAGTGGCTTTGATTGGCAGCAAATTTATAGCGGCATTCTTAGCCAAATTATTGTATCGCTACAACATGGCAGAAATGCTAACGATGTGGTCATTGTCACTACCACAGGTGGCAGCTACACTAGCAGCAACGTTGGTTGCTTATCAAACTCTAAATCCTGCTGGTGAGCGCTTAATCAGTGAAGCTGTTTTAAATAGTGTGATTGTCCTCATGCTGGTGACTGCAATTTTGGGCCCCATAATAACAGCACAAGTTGCTTCTTCGTTACAGCTTTCTCAGTCAGATGTTGAAACAGATAGTTTGACAACTTGGTGGCAAGGTAATGAAGAACAGCTAGTAGAGAAAAACCAATATCCATTTACTGTAGTAGTGCCAATATACAACCCCCAAACCCAGCGCTATCTAATAGAAATGGCAGCACTACTAGCGAGTCATGAATCTGGAAGGATTGTGCCATTAGCTATTACTAAAGCACATGTTCAGATGGATGATCCGCAATTGGTAACTGCACTCGACCAAAGCCGGGAAAGATTGAATTTAGCTATAGAAATTAGTCAAGAATTTGAAGTGGAAGTATCACCGGCAATTCGGATTGATGATGATGCCGCTTTAGGAATTAGTCGCACCAGTCGAGAACAAAATGCTAGTTTAGTTGTGATGGGTTGGTCGCGGACAACAGGTTTGCGTGCCCGCTTATTTGGTAATGTTATTGATAGCGTTTTTTGGTCTTCTCACTGTCCGGTAGCAGTAACACGCCTTTTGAGCAGTCCTAAGACAATCGAAAGAATTCTTGTACCAGTTGGAGACTTAACGCGGCAAACTATAGGCGCTTTACGCTTTGCCCAGATTTTGGCTGATGCCAATCAGGCAGAAGTTGTACTATTACACGTATGCGATCGCAAATCACCCCCAAATCGGGTGGAAAAATTTGTATCTCAATTGTCTGATATCGCTTCTAAAAGTCAGTTAGAGGTGAAGACGAATATCCAAACGATCAGGGGTGATGATGTTGCTAGAACCATAATTCGGGAGGCTCAGGCATTCGATTTAGCTGTGTTACGTTCCGTTCGTTATCGCACAGCAGGTGGATTAGCCGTTAGCGAAGTGACAACGCAGTTAATTCGAGAATTGAAGTGCTCAATTGTGTTGTTGGGAGAGCCTCATTCGTGATATGCGAGTCAATGCCAGTAAAAAGGGAAAATACTTGCGATCGCTTTTGTCTCAGTCATGGAAATCGACAAGAGCGATCGCGTGGTTTTATAATTGCGAAAATGGGGGTGTATAAATCAATCAATGCTATTTTCAGGTAAATCTTGAATTTAGTTCATTTTCTTACTACAAAACACATCTTATTACTTGATGTTTATAGCGTTTCTCGCTTGAGTGAGGTACACCCGTAAGGGCACGGCAGTGCCCGTACACCTTGCGATATAATCTTGTACCGCATCTGAATGGGAACCGCTATATAAATTAACTCATATCCTCAATAGGATCTTCTGGTGGAGGATGACGGTTAACTACTTTGTCAGCAGCACGAATATTTACAATTCTTTCTCGATTTAAATTTAGCGCAGCTATTGTTGCTTGTCCAGTTTGTGTTAACCCATTAATTTTAAGTTTATCAGCAGACCAAATAAAATGTTCACTCCAGAGACTTTCTCTTGGATTAAATAAAGGAACCTCTAAACCAGATTCAGGATCTATGGCTGTGGTTTTGGCTGATTTTCTGCGGTTACAATGGAAACAAGCTAAAGCCAAATTATCTATAGTATCTTTGCCATTTTGACTTAAGGGAATAACATGATCTACTGTGAATAATACATACTGCCACTTTTCTGAAGCGTGGCAATATTCACACAATTCAGAGGCTCGCTGACGTACTTGTTGCTGAATCGCATCGGGAATTTTACGACTAGCCACTTTTACACAGTCTGATTATTGGGATTTTGTAAAATATTTCTAGCTAGACGATTGAGAAAACTTAGGTAATCGTCAATTTCTTCATAGCTATCTAGCTCTTGTTCTTCTTCTGAGTTGAGTGGAGAAATTTGTTGTTTAGCTAGTAAAGCTGCAATCCGATTCTGGACAATATTAGAAGCTTTAAATGTAGGTATTCCCTCTTGCAACTCAATGCTGATTGCACCTTCTAAAGATAAGCTAGCGGGTAGATTTTGAAGCGTTGGTAGCAATGGAGTTGTCATAGTTAATTCTATGAAATCTTGTGAGTGATTATAGCGTATCTCTTTTTCACCGCCCAAACCAAGCGCGTACCCAACGCCACAACCGACGCAACCACCCCCAAAACCCACGGCGAGAAACTACAGGCGTTTTTGGTTGCGAAATCCGCTCAATTGCGTTGTTGCAACCTTGCACGTTATCATTAATTCCCATCGCCTGAAATAGTTCACGGGCATTACGATAAGCACCCAGCGCGTCTGATTCTCGATTAAGGTTTTCTAATGCCTCACCTAAATTAAACCATGCGATCGCTGTTGGGTCAGGTGATGAGTGTATCATTAGATGGGAATCGACAAGAGCGATCGCGTGGTTTTATAACTATCATTCAAATTGCTCTTTAGATAATAACGGCTCAAATGAGTGGTAAGCCTCATAGTTCCGAAAATGTCGAGCATATAAATCAACAACATCCTCAGAAGAATCAAAGTTATCATCCAAAACTGAATTCACGTCTATCACTTGCTGCAAAGACCAAGTAATAGTTTCTCCATTTTCATTTGTATAGCTGACGGTTTCATTTTTACTATGATTCAAAGCCTTTGCTTTTGCTTCCTCTAAAGAAGTAGCTTTAATCAAAATAAAGCTTTCTTGATACAAAGGTTGATAATCATGTTTATCTGAAGATGATTTATAGAGAATTATAGCAATGTAGAATGATTCTACTTTATCTGTACTTTTCGTTGCCATCGCACTGCATTTATTGATTGTATTCTATCGCAATAATGCGCTAAACCCTGCTTGAATAAAATGAATATCTGAGGTGACAGCATCGATTAAGTTTTGCTGTTCCATGACGATAAATGAAAGACAATCTACTAATCCCCATGTTTTATCTTGTCTAGATTCATATAAATTTAATCCCTCTTGAAATAGTTGAGGGGTAATATTAATAATTGAAATGTTATCAGTTAGGTAACATTGTTTAATAAAAGCAGAAACTTTGTGATGATTATAGGCACTGAGTGCATTACCAACTTCCATAAAAATTGCTTCTGTTGTCCAGACTTCCTGTGCATTTTTGACACGGGGTAAAAGCTGTATTGCAGGGGTATGATATTGGTCACAGGGATTAAGAATTGCTTGAATAAAAATGGTGTCTAAAAAGAGTCTATCTTTGCTCATGGATGACAGTTTTGTTTGGGTGTACCATATAAGTAATGATCGTGTTCACTTGACCAATCTTCTGGTGCTTCATAAGTTCCTGCCATTTCTTCAAGCATATCCCAAGCATTTTTATCAGTTGTTTCTGTCTGTTTTTGTTGAGCAATAATCTGGATGGTATAACGAGTATTGGGTTCTAAATTAATGGTTTCTTCGGGATAAAAAGCTGAACCATCGTAAGTTACTGTTAATTTTTCTAGCATACTTGAATCTCTGATTTTTTGTCTTTATATTATAACCTTCCCTATTAACTCAACCTACAAGATAAGGGATGCCTGGGTTGGGCGTAGCGATCGCACTTTGCACGGATCGCTTGACTTTTAAGACATTCGTTACAATATCGCACTCTATAAAGCCTCTTCTCTGCGTAAGATAAAATCACCGCCGAAACCAAGCACGAACCCAACGCCACAACCGACGCAACCACGCCCAAAACCTACGGCGAGAAACTACAGGCGTTTTTGGTTGCGAAAGACGCTCAATTGCATTGTTGCAATCTTGCACATTAGCATCAAGTCCCATTTCCTGATATAGTTCGCTGGCATTGCGATAAGCACCAAGCGCGTCTGATTCTCGGTCAACTTTTTCCAATGATGAACCTAAGTTAAACCAAGCGATCGCTTCCCCTCGAATATCGCCAATTTCCCTAGCGATATCCAAAGACTGCTGGTAGAACTCAATCGCCCGTTGGTACTCTCCCAGGTAGTTGTAAGCAAGACCTAAATTACCTAAGGATTTACCTTCGCCATTGCGATCGCCTATCTCCCTAGATATTTCCAAAGACTGCTGGTGGAAGTCAATCGCCCGTTGGTACTGTCCCAGGGAGTTGTAAGCATTGCCCAAATTGTTTAAGGAAGAACCTTCGCCATTGCGATCGCCTATCTCCTTAGATATATCCAAAGACTGCTGGAAGAACTCAATCGCCTGTTGGTACTGTCCCAGGGAGTCGTAAGCATTGCCCAAATTGTTTAAGGAAGAACCTTCGCCATTGCGATCGCCTATC
>JAHCSU010000081.1 GCA_023522315.1 Nostoc sp. CCCryo 231-06 | reverse complement strand
GTATTCAATTTGCCAATGTTAACGATGCCTGTCCCAGTACCGCCGTCGCCGCCGTCGCCGCCGATATTGTCATTGTCATCGCCGTCAATGCCGATGGCGCCAGTACCGATGCCAGCGATCGCATCTTTCCCTGAGAGTGTACGAATGTAACCTCCAGTTAAAATATCAATACCAATTGCTACAGACGCATTTAATTCTTCTCCAACTAAAGTGTCGGTACTGGGGGTGCCGATGAAATTGGGTGGAACGGTAAGTCTAGGCATAATCAAAATCCTCTTAATTGGGTTTAGTACGGGTAGTTTGCTCATTTGGATGAGCCGTTTCTCAAAAAAATTCCCGGAATCCTTTATCCAAGAGCGATTCAGTGATTGAGTCCGCTGTTGTAGGAATCACTTCCGGCAATGAAGTTCCAAATAATCAGAATTTCAGGGATTAAAACTTGTTTGCGATCGCATCGCGTCCGATGAATTTCTTCTGCGTTCAACTAGTGGGTCATCTCACAAGCTGATAGCCATTTCCATAATCGGGAAATCACCTATGGACGTTACAAGAAAAGGAAATTTTATTACTTACTTAATAACAGTACAGTTACCAGCATCTTAAGATTTAATGCAATCTATCTTTAGACGTATTACAACATTTATCTTTAAGTAGATTTATGTAGCTTGTACTATCTAGCTATGAACCATCCTAGAACTGCACCTACAGGGCACGTAAATCGATAGAATAATGCTCTGTACAATTGGTGCATTATTTCCATGACTGCCACATCCCCTGCTTTCTTTTCTCCCCAAGAAATCGCTGCTGAAGGTCTTAAGCCAGAAGAATACGCAGAAATTGTCCGTCGATTAGGACGTCATCCAAACAAAGCTGAACTGGGAATGTTTGGGGTGATGTGGTCAGAGCATTGCTGTTACAAAAATTCTCGACCTCTACTGAAACAATTTCCCACTGAGGGGCCCCGCATCCTTGTGGGGCCTGGTGAAAATGCTGGTGTTGTAGATTTGGGTGACGGATTCCAACTAGCTTTTAAGATTGAATCCCACAACCATCCCTCAGCCGTTGAACCCTTTCAAGGTGCCGCAACGGGAGTAGGAGGCATTCTCAGAGATATTTTTACAATGGGTGCGCGTCCCATTGCTTTATTAAACTCACTGCGCTTCGGTTCCTTAGAAGATGCGAAAACTCAAAGGCTGTTCCAAGGCGTAGTAGCAGGAATTGCCCATTATGGTAATTGTGTGGGAGTGCCCACCGTTGGCGGCGAAGTGTACTTTGACTCTGCTTACTCTGGTAATCCTCTGGTGAACGTTATGGCACTAGGATTAATGGAAACAGCAGAAATCGTCAAATCTGGAGCATCTGGCTTAGGCAACCCTGTGCTGTATGTTGGTTCCACCACTGGGCGCGATGGCATGGGAGGCGCAAGTTTTGCTAGTGCAGAATTGAGTGATCAGTCAATAGACGATCGCCCGGCTGTGCAAGTGGGCGATCCATTTTTGGAAAAGTCGTTAATTGAAGCTTGTCTGGAGGCCTTTAAAACAGGTGCAGTTGTCGCCGCCCAAGATATGGGAGCAGCCGGTATTACCTGTTCTACTTCAGAGATGGCGGCAAAAGGCGGTGTGGGAATTGAACTAGATTTAGATAAGATTCCCGCAAGAGAAACGGGGATGGTTCCCTATGAATATCTGCTTTCGGAATCTCAAGAACGAATGCTGTTCGTTGCCCACAAGGGGCGTGAGCAGGAATTAATCGACATTTTCCACCGTTGGGGACTTCAAGCCGTTGTCGCTGGTACTGTCATCGCTGAACCCATCGTGCGGATTCTCTTTCAGGGTGAAGTAGCAGCAGAAATTCCCGCCGAGGCTTTGGCGGAGAATACCCCACTATATAACCGCGAGTTGTTGGCAGAACCGCCAGAATATGCCCGTCAAGCTTGGGAATGGACACCTGATTCCTTACCTCCTTGCACAACTGCTGGAATAGAACTTCAAGGAGGCTTGCAAAGCTGGAATGATATTTTGTTAACTTTGCTCGATACACCCACGATCGCATCTAAAAACTGGGTGTATCGTCAGTATGACCATCAAGTACAGAATAATACAGTAATACTACCAGGTGGTGCAGATGCGGCTGTTATCCGTTTGCGTCCCCTTGAAGAAATCCCCAATCTAAAATCCCAAATCGTTCGACTGAGCGTTCGCGTAGCGTCTCGGAGAGAAGCCGAAGTCCCAAATCTAAAATTAGGGGTAGCGGCGACGGTAGATTGCAACCCTCGTTATGTTTATCTTGACCCTTACGAGGGAGCTAAAGCAGTGGTGGCAGAAGCTGCACGCAATCTTAGCTGTGTGGGTGCAGAACCTGTGGCGGTGACGGATAACCTAAATTTTGGCTCTCCAGAAAAACCGATTGGTTACTGGCAATTGGCAGAAGCTTGTCGCGGTTTGGCGGAAGGTTGTCGAGAATTGGCAACACCTGTCACAGGTGGAAATGTCTCTTTGTACAATGAAACTCTTGATTCTCAAGGCATCCCACAACCAATTTATCCCACCCCAGTAGTGGGGATGGTGGGCTTGATTCCCGATATCACCAAAATTTGTGGTCAAGGTTGGCAAGCATCCGGCGATGTGATTTATCTTCTCGGATTGCCTCTGGCATCCAAAATCAGTTTGGGAGCATCGGAGTATTTAGCCACTATCCACAATACTGTTGCCGGAAAACCGCCACGGGTCGATTTTGACTTAGAACGCCGCGTCCAGAAAGTTTGTCGTGAAGGAATTCGTAATGGTTGGGTACGTTCAGCCCACGATTCTGCTGAGGGGGGATTGGCGATCGCAATAGCAGAATGTTGCATTTCTGGTAATCTTGGTGCCGAAATCAATTTAGAAATAGCACCAACACAGTTAAACCGCTTAGACGAGGTGTTGTTTGCCGAAGGTGGTGCGAGGATTTTAGTTTCTATAGCATCAGAACAACAAGAAATTTGGGAATCATATTTACAAGAACATCTGGGTCAAGATTGGCAAAAACTGGGTATCGTTCGTAATTATGAGATGGGTTTGGGGGTTTTCACTACTGATAATCAAGCCTTAATCAAAGTTAGGATCGAAGATATGAACGATCGCTATTTCCACGCGATCGCTAGACGTCTCGCCATCCCCAGCTAAACAAGTTAGGAGTTGAAAGTGAGGAGTTAGGAATAAAAACCATAACTCCTAACTCCTAACTCCTAACTCCTCACTCCTAACTGATTTATTAGGCATAATTACGGTACTGTTTTAATAGATGGTTAAAGATTTATTAAGAAAGCTACAACTATCTATAGACATAATCCCAGTGACTTGACCCCCCCACCAGGAGCAAAACTAGCATGATTTCTATTCATTCTGTCACTTCGGATGAATACCCCGACCAGACCAACAACCAAATCAATAGTCATGAAAATCAGCCTGACAAGCCAGAAGAAGCTTGTGGTGTCTTTGGCATCTACGCACCAGGAGAAAACGTTGCTAAACTGACCTACTTTGGATTGTATGCCCTCCAGCATCGGGGTCAAGAATCAGCTGGTATTGCCACCTTTGAGGGTACACAAGTCCACCTCCACAAAGATATGGGCTTAGTGTCTCAAGTCTTTAATGAATCCATATTGGATCAATTGCCTGGTAGCCTTGCTGTTGGTCACACTCGTTATTCCACCACAGGTTCTAGCCGCAAAGTCAATGCCCAACCCGCAGTGCTGGACACTCGTTTAGGTTCATTAGCTCTTGCACACAATGGTAATTTAGTCAATACTGTGCAATTACGTCAAGAGTTGCTTGAGAAAAAATGCAACTTAGTCACGACAACAGACTCAGAAATGATCGCTTTTGCGATCGCAGAAGCCATCAACGCTGGCGCAGATTGGCTAGAAGGTTCAATTCAGGCATTTCATCGTTGCCAAGGAGCCTTTAGTTTAGTTATTGGCACTCCTAATGGCGTTATGGGTGTTCGGGACACTAATGGCATTCGCCCTCTAGTAATTGGCACTTTGGCTGGTAATCCAGTTCGTTACGTTTTGGCTTCCGAGACTTGTGGTTTAGACATCATTGGAGCCGAATACCTGCGAGATGTAGAACCAGGTGAATTAGTTTGGATTACTGAAGAAGGTTTGGCTTCTTATCATTGGAGTCAACAGCCCCAGAGGAAGTTGTGTATCTTTGAGATGATTTACTTTGCCCGCCCTGATAGCATCATGCACAACGAGAGTTTGTACAGCTATCGGATGCGCTTAGGACATCAACTAGCTAAAGAATCTTTTGTAGATGCCGATATTGTCTTTGGTGTTCCTGATTCTGGTATCCCTGCTGCGATCGGATTTTCCCAAGCTTCGGGTATAGCTTATGCTGAAGGACTGATTAAAAATCGCTATGTTGGACGAACCTTTATTCAGCCAACACAAGCCATGCGTGAGTCAGGTATCCGCATGAAACTTAACCCCCTCAAAGATGTACTGGCGGGTAAACGAGTAATTATTGTTGATGACTCGATTGTTCGTGGTACTACCAGCCGTAAACTAGTCAAAACCTTGCGTGAAGCGGGCGCAGTAGAAGTACACATGCGAATTTCTTCTCCGCCAGTAACTCATCCCTGCTTCTATGGCATCGATACCGATTCTCAGGATCAGCTGATTGCTGCTACCAAGTCAGTAGCAGAAATTGCCAAGCAACTAGAAGTAGACAGCCTCGCCTATCTCAGTCGGAAAGGAATGCTAGAAGCAACACGAGAAGACACCAATAGTTTTTGTTCTGCCTGCTTTACTGGAGATTATCCCGTAGCGATTCCTGAGCTAGTGAAGCGTTCTAAGTTGAGTTTAGAAAAGGTAGTGCTATAGGAATTGGGGGAATGGGGATAGGGGATGAGGGAGAAGAATTAATAACCAATGCCCAATGCCCCATGCCCCATGCCCGCTCAAGATAAAATAGGTAAATCCCCTAACAGAGATGCTTTATGAACCAGCCGATATCTGAAAGAGTGCGCTGGACTACCGCCGATTTAGAGTTGTTTCCAGATAACGGGAACCGCTATGAAATTATTGACGGAGAATTGTTTGTGACTAGAGCGCCTCACTGGAATCATCAAAAAACTTGTGTCAGAATCAGCACTTCTTTGGATACTTGGTCACAGACTACTGGTTTGGGAGAAGTTGTGACTGCTCCAGGCATAATTTTTGGCGATAATGATAATGTGATTCCTGATGTTGTTTGGGCTAGCAATGAGAGATTGCCCCTGCTTTTAGACGAGGCGGGGCATTTGACTGGTGCGCCAGAACTAGTAGTAGAGGTGCTGTCTGCTGGTATTGAAAACGAAAAGCGGGACAGGGAACTTAAACTAAAGCTTTACTCAGCAAGAGGTGTTAGGGAATATTGGATTGTGGATTGGCGCAACCAACAGGTGGAGGTTTATCGACGTGAACAAGCGAGTTTAAAGTTAGTTGCTACGTTGTTCAATGATGATGAGTTGAACTCACCGATATTGCCTGATTTTAGTTGTGCGATCGCATCCTTATTTACTTAATACAATAGCAAGCGATCGCTCTTTTAAATTTTAAACTTTAGTAATAAATAGTAGATTTTAACTAGCACGATCGCCTCTTTTAATATCCCTGACAATCTATCGTTCTATCCAAGCACTGAGAAACTCTACTTGGTTTTCCATTTCCTCTGCTGACTTAGCGACGACTAACCTCAAAATACCGCACATAAGTTCCCCTATTGAGTAACGCTGTTGCTGTACCAAAATCATTCCTGAATGAGATTATTCTAGGGTTAAAAAATCTGTATGTAAACGATAGAAATCCTGAATGTTAGAACCATTCGCAATTTTTAACTGTGCTGCAAAAACTCAACTTTGGGCAATAACGGGTCAGTCACAATACCCACACCGCTAAAACCCCAGCGTTTGAGCAAGTTTCCTAACTGTGTACGCGCAATAGATTCCACAGTAAAGCGGTTTGCCACTTCTGCCGCATGGGTGTTGAGATAGCTTAAGGCATCAAAGTTTTCCTGAAACAGCAATAAATAACCTGATGTTTCGGCATCAGGACGAGCGATGAGATAATTCCCGTCAGTTTTTGAGCGCACCAAGTAATAGACTTCAGACAGCATGGAGATGAGGTTAAACCAATGACTAATGACAAATGACTAATGACTAATTGAGATTTTCTAGGCGAATGCGTGGATCGGCTGCTTTTAACATTAAGTCCGCAATTAAATTACCAGCAATCAGCAACACTGCGCTCATTACCAAGCTTGCCATTAATAAATATAAATCTTGAGCTAATACAGCCTGTAAGCTCAACCTTCCTAAACCTGGCCAGTTGAAGAAGAATTCGGCAATAAAGGCACCGCTTAATAAACTAGCTAATTCAAAACCCAATAAGGTAATCAAAGGATTTATGGCGTTGCGGAGTGCATGAACGTAGATGACGCGGTTTTCTGGCAAACCTTTGGCACGAGCGGTCTGGATGTAATCTTGACGCAGCACATCCAATAATTCGCCGCGAGTGATGCGTTGCAAACCAGCAAAACTAGTAATTGAGAGTGCAATCGTGGGTAAAATCATGTGCCAGCCGATATCTAAGATTTTGCCAAACCACGACAGTTCCGAGTGATTGATGCTAGTCATACTACCTACTGGGAATAAGGGCGAAGTGATTTGGGCTAAAACTAGCAGTGCTAAGGCAGTGATAAAAGGGGGAAAGCCTTGTCCGGCATAACTAATCACCTGTAAAACCCGGTCTGATAGCTTATTTTGGTTAACAGCAGCAAAGATCCCTAGAGGGATGGCGATCGCCCATGTGACAATTAAAGATGCGATCGCTAATACCAAAGTCGCTGGTACTCGTTCCCACAACAGCGATGCTACTGAACGTTGATAAATAAAACTCGTGCCAAAATCTCCCTTTGTCAATATTCGCCATAGCCATAGCCAAAATTGCTCTGGCCAAGACCTATCCAGACCAAACTGCCGCTTGATTTCTTCAATTCTTTCTGGCGATATCTTCGGGTTTTGCCGGAGCGTATCTACATAATCTCCTGGAGCGAGTTGAATAATGAAAAACGACAACGCTGACGCCAAAAACAAAGTCAGTAGTGCCTGCAATACCCGCTTTGCCACATAAACAAAAGTTTCACTCGTGACTAGCGTTATTAGCCAATCCCGACCTGTCTCCAATGAAATTCTCGTAGATGTCATTTGTCCTTTGTCCTTTGTCCTTTGTCATCTGTCATTGGTCATTTTTCCTTTGCTAATGACCAATGACAAATAACTAATATTCAATTAGAGAGATAATCGGCACGTCCGGCAGATATTTACGCCCTTCTAAATCCCGTAGCTCGATAATAAACCCAAATCCTACTAGTTCGCAGCCAATCTTCTGCACTAACTTTGCTGTTGCACTCGCAGTTCCACCCGTGGCAATCAAATCGTCCACAATTAAAACTCGGCTACCTTGCTCTAAAGCGTCTTGATGCACTTCTAGGCAGTCAATACCATACTCTAGTTCATATTCAATTGAATGAACGGCTGCTGGTAACTTACCTTTTTTGCGGACGGGAATAAAACCAGTTCCTAATTTATAAGCCAGAGGTGAACCAAAAATAAATCCCCTCGACTCTATACCAATGACATAATCCACCGTTATGCCAGATTCATTGCATTTTTGTGCTAGAAAGTCAATAGTGTAGCGCAGTCCCTCTGGATCGCGCAGCAGGGTAGTAATATCCCGAAATAAAATTCCGGGTTTAGGGAAATCTGGGATGTCACGAACGAGAGACTTCAAATCCATAAAATGGGGAGTGGGGAGTAGAGAGTAGGGAGTAGGAAAAATTAGGAGTGAAGAGTGAGGAGTTATTAATTTAAATTAAATTCTATAGTTATCCCAGCCCCAGTCTCCAGTGGTCACTGAGCTTTGTCGAAGTGTCCCTAATCTTTACTCCCCAATTTTCCGATACCTGAAAAATCGTACACTATAATGTCATACGCTGGGGGTCGAGGCTGAAGCTTCGCCCTTTATTGACGATAGTTAGAATCTAAATCAAGCTAGAAGAGGTATTGCACTAATAAATGAGGTGAATTAACTGATGTTTTAAAATTTTGATTTCAATATAGGGAAAACTTTGAGTAGAAAGAGTTAAGTAATGTATATATCAGGTAGTCATGCTACTGCTACAAGTCTAATGCTCAAGTCTTGGCTACCGATCTTAAATTTGTTTTATCTAGTCTGTTGGAACCGCATAAGGTATTTATAGGATGAATGTCTCAGCAAGTTTAACGCCGTTCAACAGTCCAACTCAAGATTCACTGCCGATGGTTCTGGACACTTTGCCAGATCCTGCGATCGCTTCCAAAACGTGTCCTCGCAGAACCAGGCTGCAAATTGACCTGATTTTACTGGCAATTGAAGCTTTAGAGCTTGGTGGTTCGGAAGCAATCCTGACTTTTGCTCAAGAGTTGGATCTAAAAGGAATTGTTAAAGACAGAGTAAATTTATGGCGGATGCGTAGCTCTAATCCGCTACGGAGAGCGCACATGCGCCGTCCCTTAACTATCATGGAAGCAAAAGCTCTGGTGGTCATTGCTTGCCACATAGCACGGCGTTTAACTGTTGTGATTCGCCAGTTATTAATGATATGTCAGCAAATGGAAGAAAAGCAGATTCCATTAGAACAGAATTTGCGCCTATCTAATTACCTAGAGCGGTTTAGAGCGCATTTTAAGAGCCGGATGAATGCTCGACGTTCTGGTGTCCTGGCATTAACTTCTGATGCAAAATTAGATGAGCTAGCTATAAATTTGTTAGGACAATTACTATTTTGTACTGGTACCGCTGGAATGCAGCGGTTCTGGATTAGTCTTTTTGACGGTGAAGTGGAATGAATATTCAACGTAAGTACAGTTTGCCTAATTGTACACTGCTTTTAGAAGGGTTAAGTGATGTCACTAGGGCTGCACACTTCCAGGAAATGCGCCCGGAATTATCAATATTGGTAAATGCAGAATGTTATTTATCTGGTTACAACCAACCCCTAACGGGAGGGCGGGAATTTTTTGAAAGTTTGGTGAGGGCTGTTAGTGGCTATGCCCAAGAATTTTTAAGTACTGTACCCAATCCGCAAGCACACAACCAGGAATCGGAGCTAGTAGAGTTTCGGAAAATTGACAGCAACCGACATAGATTAATTATATATTCAGAAGGCGCTCCAGAGGGGTTTGATCACTCTAATAATTCCAAACGTCCGCCTATTGAAATAGATTTGAATACGGTGCAGTTGTTTGATTTAGTAGAAGCAGTGGATCAGTTTTTTGCTGATACCCAAACTTTACCTGAACTTTCCCTAGAACTACAACCAGTTACTAGACGCTATGGCGGTGCTAGTCAGGCTTTGATCAGGCAGGCTGTTCCTGCTGCTGTGGGTGTGTCAAGTTTAGCAGTAGCAGCGATCGCCTTTAACTTGATTCCACCTCCCCAAATGCGTCCACCGCAACCTAAACCAGATGAGCAAACTAGCTCTATAACAAACAATATCACTGCTCCAGCATCAGCTACTGCAACGCCCACACGAACATCCACAGCTAATACAAAGCCGCCAGTTAAAGATTTAGAAGCACTTTTAAATACAGTTCCAGAAATTACTGATCCATCCCAGTTACGTGCATTAAATCGTCAAGTATACAACCAAGTTCATCCAGCTTGGACTAATCGCTTAGGATTACAACAGGATTTGATCTATCGTCTGGGTGTAGCTGCGGATGGAGCGATCGTCGGTTATAAAGCAGTGAATAAAGAGGCAAATATAGGAGTAGGGCAAACTCCTCTGCCTAACGTACTTTACAATCCAGCTAGCCGCCCTCCTATTTCCAATGAACCGATCGCCCAATTCCGAATAGTATTTACTACACAAGGTGTGCTACAAGTTAGCCCCTGGCGGGGATATGCTAGAACGCCAGAGGTAGTAGGTGCGAAAATTACTGACTCTAATATAGTCAAAGGTTTAAACCAAAAGCTTTATAGTACAGTTCGGCAAACTTGGAGTGGCACTCCCACCTTTACGCGAGATTTGAAATATCGGGTAGCAGTTAACAAAGATGGTGTAATTGCTGACTATGAACCACTCAATCAAGTCGCCTTTGACTATTTCCGCGAAACACCCCTTCCCAAGATGTTCAATGCTGTCTACGGTTCCAATGTAGCAGCTCCCAACAATAAAGAACCTCTCGCCCACTTCCAAGTGATATTTAAGCCTAGCGGCACACTGGAAGTTACGCCTTGGGAGGGATATCAACAATGGGGCATGGGGCATGGGGCATGGGGCATGGGGCATGGAGAATTAAGTTCCTATTCCCTATTCCCTATTCCCTATGGATTTTAGATAAGCATTAAACTTGGGTAACAGTTCATCAAGAATTGGTTTAAATCTACTTACCTGTTCATTTGTCAATAACTGTCTGGCGTAGGCTAACCTCAACCAACTGATAGTTTCATACAAAGACCCTCTCGCAATCTTGACAAAACGTCGATTGTCTTGGTCATTGTACCTACCTCTACCTTCTGCGATGTTCGCACAAACACTATCGGCAGACCGAACAATTTGCTTGCCCAGCGTATCTTTAGTGAAATGATCCCATCCTTTAACAATATGCCAAATTTGATTAGCTAGCTTCTCAGCAAGTTGATAAACTTCTAAGTCCTCAAAATCAGGTCTTCTCACAAAAGTCCATTGATCATTTATTCATCAATAGTTCCCAATGCCCAATGCCCAATGCCCAATGCCCAATGCCCAATGCCCAATGCCCAAT
>JAHCSU010000080.1 GCA_023522315.1 Nostoc sp. CCCryo 231-06 | reverse complement strand
GACTGCCTTCGGAGTGCTATGGAAAATGTTCTTCGTACAGCGTCCTAACCGTATTGGCGACTGCTATAACATCCCAGATTGAACTACTTCAATCTGGGATGTTAGTCAATTCGTCAATCGCCACCTTATATCCCGCCACTGATTCGGAGTACCAAATTCAGTGGGGGACTTACGGTGTAATAGTTAAAAAGCTTGGTATTACCAACATCTTTACATAGCGGTTCTCAATTGCAACTCTCAATTACGAATTACAAATTACGTTAGCGTAGCGGGGCGTAGCCCATTACGAATTACGAATTATCTCTGCCTCGTCCACTCAAATTTGCAATCATCAATGTCAATTGAGTAAGGTCAATTGGTTTAGCTAGATGCATTTGGAAACCAGCATCAATCGCCTTTTGCCGCTCTTGTTCGGTGGCATAGGCAGTGATTGCTGCTGCTGGAATTTGTCCCCCAGCTTCAGCTTCAAGCGATCTCACTTGACGAATCAGGGAAAAACCATCTTCCTCTGGCATCCCAATATCTGCTAGAAGCACATCATATTTGCCAGGAGATTCAGTTAGAGCAGCGATCGCTTCTCTTGCGGATGTAACAACCACTACTTCAGCCCCGGAATCTTCTAACATCCACTCTACCAAGTCGCGGCTATCCGCTTGATCATCTACAGCCAAGATGCATAACCCTTCAAGGGTAAAGGATGGATTTTTACCATTTAATGTGTTTTGAGTCTCTGACAAAACGCTCGGCTCTAAATCAGTTGGTGGAGTAATCTCCGGTGGCATTGAGCGCAGAGGCAGCCTGACAGTGATCGTGGTTCCTTTTCCCGCGCCTGGACTCTGTGCTTGAACTGTTCCACCGTGAAGTTCTATCAGATGACGGACGATTGACAAGCCTAATCCAAGTCCCTGACTCATTTTGCTGCTGCTGGAATCTCCTTGGCGGAAGCGATCGAACACATAAGGCAGCAAGTCTGCCGAGATGCCAATTCCTGTGTCGCTGACTTCAATTTGGGCGTGAGTATCTAAAGCTTGGAGGATGATTCCCACTCGCCCGTCGGCTGGAGTGAACTTAATCGCGTTAGAAAGTAAATTCCACAGAACTTGCTGTAAGCGATCAAAATCTCCGACAACCATTGCTGAGTTCAACTGTGAAACAATTTGAATGCTTTTCGCCTCTGCGGAAAATTGAATAGACTCTATCGCCGCATTCACTACTGAAACTAGATCAATTAGATAAGTCTTTAAATGAAGCTTTCCACTCGTAATCCGTGAGAGATCCAGCATATCATTGATTAACAGAGCTTGCACCCTAGCACTCCGCTCCACCACTTCCCAGGCACGAGTGACTGCTGAAGAATCTAAATTGCGGGTACGGAAAAGTTGCGCCCAGCCCAGTATAGTATTAAGCGGGTTACGAAGCTCATGGGAGAGGTTTGACAGGAATTCATCTTTGGCTCGGTTGGCGATTTGGGCTTGTTGACGGGCTGACTGCTCCTGTGCTAGAAGTTGCGATCGCTGTAACTCAAACTGCTTGCGATCGCTAATATCTTCAACCGCCAGCAAAATCCTTTGGGCATCTCCCTGTTGAATAACTTTCCAACCATTGAGCAGCATAGTTTTCTTCCCAATCCGCTCAAAACTATACTCTACTTCCCAGTTTTCAATACTGCTATCGTTGGCGAGAATGTCTTCTAAGAGCGATCGCAGTCCGGGCAGGTTCCACTGACCATTCCCTAGTTCAAAAACCAGAGATTGGGCTGTCTCTGATGGTGAAACGTGAAATGTTTCATAAAACGAGCGATTGCCTTTGTTCACCCGGAAATCAGAATCAAGGACGATTAACGGCACTTGTACGGTCTCCACAATCGCTTCAGCGTAATTCCGGGCTTCTTCTAACGTTGCAGCACTGCGTTTAAGACTATCAATATCTACTAACACCAACACTACACCGTCAATCTTGTTTTCTGTAGTGCGATAAGGACGGATGCGGAGGTTGTACCAAATTCCTCCCAGAGTTTGGACTTCTAATTCTTTGATGCTGAGTGTGTCAAGTACCTCCAAAATTAGAGTTTCTAAGTCAGGAACATCGAGATTTGCTCTGATGTCGCTCAAAGGTCGTCCAGTATCGGCGGGAATTAAATTGAAAAGTCGCTGTGCCATTGGCGTAAAACGTCGAACGCGTAAGTCCGAAGTCAATATCAAAATAGGAATATTGATACTGGCAAGCAAATTCGTGAGATCGTTGTTAACTTGGTGTAATTCATGATTTCGACTACGAAGTTCTTCATTAGTTGTGTTGAGTTCTTCGTTGGTTGCTTGAATCTCTTCTTTGGCTGTTTCTAGCTCCTCATTGGTGCTTTGCAACTCTTCATTGCTCGACAGGATTTCTTCATTAGCAACTTTCAGGTCTTGATTGATGTCTTCTTGCTGTTGGATCACCGCTTGCAGATACTCTTGAGTTGCAGCTTGTTCTTGCATAGCGGTTGCAAGTTCTTGCGTGAGCCGAACAATCTCCTGCTGTAAGTCTGACTGCTCTAGGTTTGCAGGATTTCCCGGACTGGGGTTGTTAACCGTGGGTGGGGCTTGTTCAAATAAAACTAGAAAGTAGAGTTCATCGTCAGTCGCAGGCTTGAATGGAATCACTTCAAGATTGATGATTTTTGAAATATCGCCCTCTTCAATCCGTAACCCTTCTCTTCTAACTAGAATTTTTTGCCGTTGTGCCTGATAAATTGTCGCCCGTAGCTCGATGAGCAAGCCTTGGCGCACCATTTTAAATAAGTTAAGACTCGGTTTCCCAGGCGCAAGTTTTAGGTAGAGATCGATTTCTCCCCGAAATTGCAGCACGTCCATCTTGTCGTTGATTACCACACCCACGGGGGCATAGCGATTCAAGATTAGTTGGTCAGTTTTTTTTTCTAAGTCCAACTCATCCGATGGATTATGATTCCCAGGCTTTGGTTCGTCCACTTTTGCGACCGGATACTTGCTGGTAATGAACGAAAAAGGTGGACGAATTCCAGTTAGCTTTTTGGCATAGATTTTATACTTTTTATCAATCTCAGTAAACAACTCTGAATATTTACCTGTGCTTTCTGAAGTCCCTAGCAGCAGAAAGCCAGTCGCGTTGAGACTGTAATGAAAGATGGGCAATATCCGTTTTTGCAACGTTTCGTTCAAGTAAATCAGTACATTCCGGCAGCTAATTAAATCTAAGTTAGAAAAAGGGGGATCGCTACCCAAGTCTTGTCGGGCAAACACACATAGTTCGCGGACAGCTTTCTTAATTTGATATCCACCGCCTTCAAGGGCATTAAAAAATCTGCTGCGGATCTCTGGTGAGACTTCCACTATTTGATTCTCTGCATAAGTGCCTGATCTTGCTTTGTCAATCGCGCGATCGCTGATGTCTGTGGCAAAAATCTGGATTGGCGGCTGGGTTACTTTATCCGACAAAAATTCCAGCAAGGAGATAGCGATGGAATACACTTCTTCGCCCGTCGAACACCCAGCTACCCAAATCCGAATCGGCAACTCTGCTGATTTGTTTTGGATGATGGTGGGAAAGACTCGCTCTTTCAATAGTTCAAATGCTTCGGGATCGCGGAAAAAATGGGTGACGTGGATCAGAATTTCTTGATAGAGTGCCTTGACTTCAGCCGGATTCTCTTGCAAATACTTGGCGTAATCCTCCAAGCCTTCTAGTTTATACAACAGCATTCGGCGCTGGATTCGGCGATTAAGGGTGTTGGGCTTGTAGTGGCTGAAGTCAACGCCAGTTTGCGATCGCAATAATACAAATATAGTCGCCAGGGCATCTTCCTGTTCGGGCAACTTTTCAACCGTAATCAACGGTAATGAGTCAGAAATAAAAGGATGGCGACTGAGGTTTGCCAGTTCCTCAGCGATTTTTTCAGGCGGCAGCACAAAATCCACATTCCCGGTGGCAACAGCAGTATTGGGCATACTATCGAATTTTGCCGTGTCTTCACACTGAGCAAAAGTCACCCCTCCGGCTTCCTTGATTGCCGTCAGCCCTAGTGAACCGTCTCCATCTGCTCCAGATAGAACCACTGCGATCGCTTTGTGCCCTCGCTCTGCTGCCAATGATGTAAAGAAGGCATCACCAGGCATATATTTCCCCTGAATTTTCTCTCGCGGCGTGAGTCGCAACACCCCACCAGACAACATCATCTTAGTGTTAGGCGGAATAATGTAGACCTTGTTTGGTTCTACAGTCATGCCATCTTGCACTTGAGTGACGGGCATTTTAGTTGTTCTTCCCAGAATCTCGCTCAACAGACTCTTGTGGGTAGGATCTAAGTGTTGAATCAGGACAAATGCCATCCCTGTATCGGTAAGCAAATGTTTGAGTACCTGCGTAAATGCCTCTAACCCACCCGCAGAGGCAGCAATGCCAACGATGGGAAATAAAGCATCTGTATTGTCTTGCTGCTCTACGTCAGACACTTCATTAGCGGTAGATTCAGATACAGGTTGCTCAGAGGGTTTATCAGATGTCATAGGATAAAGTATAGCACCGCGATGCTTTGGCGGCTAAGGTTTGTATTTTACGCTAACTTATTTAATTTGGCTGTATTTGTAAGAGGTTACGTAGCAACTATTAAACAACATTTTTCCGGTTTAAGAATCATGATGCAACAATAGTAGAGTAAGCGCTCAATAGTTCGGGGTAAATCGTTAAACCAGTATTATTACTGTGGTCAAGTTGAAGTTACTCGACGCAAAGTAGCTTCATATAGTGCTTACCTGGTTAAAGACTAAATTTAACTTCAGTGTAAATACAGAAGTTCAAATATATTAATATCTACAAAATCAGTATTATTCCTGTGGTCAGATAGGGGTTACTCAATGGAAAGTGGCTTCATCTAGCCTTGACATTTTTATGTCTTATTGTCCAAAAATGTCTGCAAATCTCAGTAACAGAAAGTAAATTAATAACAATTTACGATTTTGCTGAGATTTGATCATTTGAAAATAACGCTGTTTTCGTTGAGTTTCACCACAAAGCAAAGTAAATTAATAACAATTTACGATTTTGCTGAGATTTGATCATTTAAAAATAACGCTGTTTTCGTTGAGTTTCACCACAAAGCAAAGAGATAAGCTGATGTACTTGAAAATACAAAAATTTGATGCTTTTTACTTGATTTCAATTGTGGAATAACTCTATACGAATTTAGCTTACACGTATCGAATTTAGCTGAAGTAAAAGCAAAATGAGCACAACTCCTATAGGTAGCTACAAGTTGTTCCAGAAACTACATCCGCTATCTCTGTTGGCACAATTAACCAGCCGTCGTGTTACAGGGTGCTTAAGCATATTTACTGGAATAGTTTCTTGGTCAATTTATCTAGAGGACGGTAAACTTACTTATGCCTCCTATTCAGATAAACTGTTTGAGCGGCTTGACAGCCACTTGCGACGCTTAAGCCAGCAAATTCCTGCTCTCAACAGCGCCACTTGCGTGCAGATGCGGCTAATGTTTGAGACGAAGAATGAACATCAATCAATAGCCAATGCGGATTACCAAGCTATTTGTTGGTTAGTAAATCAGGATTATATTACTCCTGTGCAAGCAGCAAGCCTGATAGACGAATTAGCAAAAGAAGTATTGGAATCATTTCTGTGTTTAAAAGAAGGTAACTATGAATTCAGTCCAGAAAGCTCTTTGGATGAACTACCAAAGTTCTGTCGCCTGGATTTGCGGTTACTTGTTGAACACTGCCAAAAGCAATTACGAAATCGGCAAAATATCCAGTCATCAATTCCGGCTGGTGGGGGTTCCCAAATTTTGTCTAAAATACAACCGTCTCAAGTTAAGCCACCACTGCAAATAAAACTTGGGCAAAAGTTACCGATACCAATCAATTTTGATATTGCTGAAAATAAGAAAAATACTCAGCTACCTGTTGGTAAAAAACTATATACAATTGCCTGCATTGATGATAGCCAAACAGTTTTGAATTCCATCAAACACTTTTTGGATGAAAACACATTTTCAGTTGTGATGGTCAACGATCCTGTGAAGGCTTTAATGCAAATTCTTCGGAGTAAACCCGATCTGATTTTGCTAGATGTTGAGATGCCAAGTTTAGATGGCTACGAACTATGTTCCTTATTACGGAAACATTCAGCTTTTAAACATACACCTATCATTATGGTGACTGGTAGAACAGGATTTATCGACAGGGCAAAGGCGAAAATGGTCAGATCATCAGGATATTTGACTAAGCCTTTTACACAATCAGAATTGCTAAAAATGGTTTTTAAACATCTTGGTTAATTTAGGAGTCAGAATTCAGGAGTCAGAATTCAGGAGTCAGAATTTAGGAGTCA